>NZ_JBHWGV010000079.1:11487-44838 GCF_042732955.1 Kitasatospora sp. NPDC059747
CGGCGCGGGCGCCCGGGCGCGCGCGGGCGCGCCCGCGGCCCCCCCCCCCCCCCCCCCCCCCCGCCCCCCCCCCCCGGCCCCCCGCCCCCCCCCCCACGGAAGCTCCTTAAACGGAATCCGGGACTGCTTCATTCCCGGACACGCCGTAAGGACTAGGTTTTCTGGTCCGAAAAGGGGAGGGGGCGTCTACTTCCGGTCAGGCGAGCGAGACCAGATCGGCGTAGGACGGGTTCCACAGGTCCTCCACGCCGTCCGGCAGCAGGATGATCCGCTCCGGGTCGAGCGCCTCGACCGCGCCCTCGTCGTGGGTGACCAGCACGACCGCGCCGGAGAACTCGCGCAGCGCGCCCAGGATCTCCTCGCGGCTGGCCGGGTCGAGGTTGTTGGTGGGCTCGTCCAGCAGCAGCACGTTGGCGGAGGAGACCACCAGGGTGGCCAGCGCCAGACGGGTCTTCTCACCGCCGGAGAGCACCCCGGCCGGCTTGTCCACGTCGTCGCCGGAGAACAGGAAGGAGCCGAGGATCTTGCGGATCTGCACCAGGTCGGTGTCCGGCGCGGCCGAGCGCATGTTCTCCAGGACGCTGCGGTCCGGGTCGAGCGTCTCGTGCTCCTGGGCGTAGTAGCCGATCTTCAGGCCGTGGCCCGGGATGACCTCGCCGGTGTCCGGCGCCTCCACCCCGGCGAGCATCCGCAGCAGGGTGGTCTTGCCGGCGCCGTTGAAGCCCAGCACGACGACCCGGGAACCCCGGTCGATCGCCAGGTCGACGTCGGTGAAGATCTCCAGCGAGCCGTAGGACTTGGACAGGCCGCTGGCGGTCAGCGGGGTCTTGCCGCAGGGGGCCGGGTCGGGGAAGCGCAGCTTGGCGACCTTGTCGTTCATCCGGACCTGCTCCAGGCCGGAGAGCAGCTTGTCGGCGCGGCGGGCCATGTTCTGCGCGGCCACCGTCTTGGTCGCCTTGGCGCGCATCTTGTCGGCCTGCGCGTTCAGCGTCGCGGCCTTCTTCTCGGCGTTGGCCCGCTCGCGCTTGCGGCGCTTCTCGTCGTCCTCGCGCTGCTGCTGGTACTGCTTCCAGCCCATGTTGTAGACGTCGACGCAGGAGCGGTTGGCGTCCAGGTAGAAGACCTTGTTGACGACCGTCTCGACCAGGTCGACGTCGTGCGAGATGACGATGAAGCCGCCCTTGTACGTCTTCAGGAAGTCCCGCAGCCAGACGATGGAGTCCGCGTCCAGGTGGTTGGTGGGCTCGTCGAGGAGCAGCACGTCGGAGTCGGAGAAGAGGATCCGGGCGAGCTCGACGCGGCGGCGCTGACCACCGGACAGGGTGTGCAGCGGCTGGCCGAGGATGCGGTCCGGCAGGCCCAGCGCGGCGGCGATCGTGGCGGCCTCGGCCTCGGCGGCGTACCCGCCCTTGGTGAGGAACTCGGTCTCCAGGCGGGCGTACTTCTTCATCGCGTTGTCCTGGGTGGCGCCCTTGCCGTTGGCCATCCGGTCCTCGTTCTCGCGCATCTTCTTGAGCACGGTGTCGAGGCCGCGCGCGGAGAGGATGCGGTCCTTGGCGAGGACGTCGAGGTCGCCGGTGCGCGGGTCCTGCGGGAGGTAGCCGACCTCGCCGGAGCGGGTCACCGTGCCGGCGGCGGGCAGGCCCTCGCCGGCCAGCACCTTGGTGAGCGTGGTCTTGCCGGCGCCGTTGCGCCCGACCAGACCGATCCGGTCGCCGGCGGCGACCTTGAAGCTCGCGGACTCGATCAGAATGCGGGCGCCTGCGCGCAGCTCAAGGGCGTTCGCGGAAATCATGGCCGGGTACTACTCCTGGGACGTGGGCGGGCAGCCTGGGCGGTGCACAGGGCCGGGCGGCGGGAGGGGGCTCGTCGGCGGTCGGCACGGCGCACGGGGCGCCGACACTCGCCCGCTAGTGCCCGGAGAGAACAGCCATGACGGCAAGTCTACCGGGCCGCGCGGGAACCCCCCGGGGGGATTACCGCCCCGGGGTACCGGCGGCCCGTGGCGGGACGGCCCGGACGCTACGACTGCGGCGTCGCCGAGGCCTGGTCGGTGGCGGCGGCGGTCGATGGGTCGGTGGCCGCCGGAGTCGGCTGACCGGCCGCCGGGTCCGGCGCCTGGGCGGGCGGCACGTCCGCCGTCGGCGTGGCCGACGGGTCGGTGCAGGCGTTCTGCGGGCGCACGGCGGCGAACGGCGCGGCCGGGCTCTCGCACGGGACGACGGGCGCCGCGGCCACGGTGTCGAACACCTTGGCCGGGACGATCGGACCGTCCGTGATCTGCACCCGGGTGCGGTCCAGCAGCTTGACCTGCGCGGCCGGCCCGGCGCTGAGCTCCCACCCGGTGCTGTCCAGCCGGTAGCCGGTGATGCCGCCGGAGACCGGCTGCCCGCTGCTCCCGAGGCAGCTGCGCGGGACGAGCACCGCGTAGTCGGTGCCGACCGTGCGCAGCGGGTCGTAGAGGCAGCTGCCCGGGGGCTTGCCGTTGTAGCGCAGGTCGCCGTCGGCGTCGCGCAGGCCCATGGTCAGGTTCGGGGTGACGATCGCCACCCACGGGGACGCCTTCTGGACGGTGTGCAGCGCCGCCGCGGCCCGGTCCTGGGCGAGCTGCCTGCGCTGCTCGTCGGTCCGCTTGTCGGCGCCCGGCTCGCCGTCGCCGCGCAGCCAGTCGGCCAGGCCGGGCACGGCGCGGTGCCAGCGCACCTCGTGGTCGCCCGGGCGCACCGAGGTGATCAGGCCGTCGTCCCAGACCACGATGGCGTTGTCGCCGGCCATCGCCAGGTACAGCGCGTTGGCGCCCTCGCGGCGGTAGGACCAGGCCTGCTCGCCGGTCCCGCGGTGGACCGCCTCCAGGCCGGGCCCGACGACCTTCAGCTCCAGGTCGGCCGCGCTCAGGGACTGCGAGTTCACCGGCGTGGCCTCCGCGTCGCCCGGCCCCGCCACCCGGTCGCCGAACGGCACCGGCTTGTTGGCGTGCGCCGCCGCTCCGGCCGCAAGGACCAGCATCACCGCGACGGCGGGCAGGATCGAGCGGGGGGTCAGTACACGCAGCGGCTTCCAGGACACGTTGCGGAGGGTACCTTTCGGCGGGCACGCGAGTCAGCCGGGAATCGTCCGGGTCCCGCAGTGCGGACCGCGCACCGGAGCGCGCACGGCCGCCGCGCGCACCCCGCCGCCGACCTGCGCCGTCGGTGCCGACCGGGTCCGGCGCCGCTCCGCGCGGTCCGCCGGGGGCGAGCTCCGGGGCCGGTCCGGACTGTTACAGAGGTGATACACGGCGGGCACCCGGGGTGCCGCTGCGGCAGACGGCGTTCGAATATCGCCCACTTTAGGGTGACATTCGGCTTTTCCGACGCCCGACGGGCCTACTGTCGGCGAGCGGAGCGCCACGGTCCGTCCGCGCTCCCCCACCCGCCCCACCCGTGACGCCCGGGAGAGACCATGCGCATCGGCCGCCTGACGCTGGCCGCCGCCGCCCTGCTGCTGACGGCCACCGTCGGTGTCCCGGCCGGGACACCGCTCAGCCAGGGCGAACGGCACGCCCTCTCGTCCGACGCCTTCGAACCGCGCGGCGCCGCGCCCCGCCCGGCCGTCCAGCGGCCCCGGCACGAACCGCCCTTCGGCGCGTTCGTCGGCTCGTGGGACAACTACATCCCGCAGATCGGCCGGTACGCGCAGTGGCTCGGCAACGCCAACCTCCAGGTCGGCCACACCTACCTGGCGGGCAACAGCTGGGCGGACGTCGAGGGCGAGCCGGTGGTGCTCGGCATGTGGTCGCAGTGGCGGCTCGCCGACCCGTCCCGGGTGCTCGTGCTCGGCGTGCCGATGCTGGCGCCCAACGAGGCGAACGTGCCGGACGGCCAGGTGGCCAAGCTGCTCGGCCAGGGCGCGCACGGCGACTTCGACCGGCACTTCCTCAAGCTCGCCCACCGGCTGGTCGCCCTCGGCGGCGCGGACACCGTGCTGACCCCCGGCTGGGAGATGAACGGCGTCACCTACACCCACCGCTGCAAGCCCGACCCGACCGCCTGGAAGGCGTACTGGCGGCGGATCGTCAAGGTCATGCGCTCGGTGCCCGGGCAGCACTTCCGCTTCGACTTCGCACCCAACCGCGGGCTGGACGCGATCCCGTGGACCAAGTGCTACCCCGGCGACGACGTCGTCGACATCATCGGCATGGACAGCTACGACCAGCCCGCCGGGGCCACCTTCGACGACCACGTGCGCGAGCCGTACGGGCTCCAGGACCAGGTGGAGTTCGCCGCCAAGCGCGGCAAGCAGGTCTCGTACCCGGAGTGGGGCCTGTTCCGCAACGGCGACAACCCGGACTACGTGCAGCGCATGGTCGAGTGGATGCGCACCCACGACACCGCCTACCAGACCGTCACGGACTACTGCCCCCACGGCTTCTTCGGGTGCGACCGCAACCCGCGCTCCAGCGCGCGGTTCAAGCAGCTGATGGCGGGCTCGAAGGGGGCGCCGGCGGTCGTCCCGACGGCGCCCCCGGTCCCGACCGCACCGGCCGTGCCCGTCCTGCCCTCCGGGCCCGCCGTGCCGACCCCGCCGGGCACCCCGGCCGGCCAGAGCCCGTCGGCCGGAGCCTCGCCCACCGGTTCCCTGGCGCCGTCCCCATCACCCGCCGTCTCCCCCTCGCCGAGCGGGACCCCGGCCCGGCGGTAGGAAGCGCCCGGCACCCGGGAGCTCAGGCGCGGCGGCGGGCCAGCAGCGCCTCCTTGAGACGCGGGAAGCGGGTCCGCAGGACGTGCGCCACCGCCTGCCGGGCCCGGATGACACCGGCCCTGGCGGTCGCCACCGGGGCCGGGCCCCGCGGGCCGAACAGCAGCCGCTGGTTGGGCAGCTGGTCCGGCCGCCAGCGCTGCTTGTACGGCTCCTGGCCGCGCAGCAGGCTCAGCACCGGGATCCCGGCGCCGACCGTCTCGTCCAGCGCCGCGGCGAACAGGAGCCCGGCGATGTCGATCTTCTCGCGCAACTGCGGGTGCGCCCCGTACATGTACAGGCCGCCGAAGGACGGGCAGAGCAGCAGCAGGTTCACCGCCATCAGCTCGCCGTTCAGCCGGAACTGGTGCACGGCGGCCCGGCCGGAGGCGACCATCCCGGTCGTGGACTCGACCAGGTGCCGGGCGAAGCGCTCGGTGCGGTGCTCCGGGGTCACCCCGCGCTCCTGCCACTGGAGGAAGTGCAGCCGCAGCAGGGCCTCCAGCGCCGCCGGCACCTCCGCCACCGGCGTCGAGCCGACCTCCACGCCCGCCTCGGCGATCTTGCGCAGCTTCACCCGGCTGCGCTGGGCGGTCTTGCCGGGCACCCGCTTGAGCAGCTGCTCCATCGACACGGCCGGCAGGTACTGGCAGAGCGAGTCGGCGAACCGGCGGCGCCGGCCGCGCCAGTGCTCGAACACCTTCTGCACGGCCGCCTCGGGGTGGACCTCGCGCAGCTCCAGCGTGTGCCACGGCCGGGTGAGCGGGAGGGCGGCGGCGAACACGGCGGCGGCCCGGTCGGCGCAGTCGTCGTCGAGCAGGACGTCGGTGAAGTCGACCAGTCCGTCGCCGAGGGCGGTCAGCCCGCCGAGCGGGCCGCCGCGCCGCCGGAAGGCGCCCGCGCCGACCAGCAGGCCGTCCCGGCGGACGGTCACCACCAGCAGGCCGCCCGGGGTGCCGTAGTGGCGCCACCACGAGCGCTGCCAGTCGGCGGCCTGGAAGAAGGTGGTGGTCCGGCAGCGGGCGGCCAGGGCGTCCCACTCCTCGGCGAGGGCGTCGAGGGCGTCGTCCTCGCGGCGCAGCTCGGCGGTCCAGACCGGGCCCGGCGCCGGGTCGGGACCGGCCGGCGGAGCGGCCTGGGCGGGCAGGCCGGCGGCCCGGGACTCGGTCCTCATCGCGCGCTCCCGGTCGCGGCCTTCTCCTTGGCCGGGGGCTCCGCCTCGGCCCCGGCGGCGCCGGCGGGCTTGTCGGCCGCCTTCTCGGCCCGGCCCGGCTTCTCGGCCGGCTTCCCGGCGGCCTTGCCCGCGGGCCCGGCGGCCGTCCGGGCGGGGGCCTCCTCGGTCCGCGGGCGCGGAGCGCTCGGAGCGGTCGCCTCCGGGGCCTCCGGGGCTTCCGGGACCCCGGGGGCGACGGGCGCCTCGGCGTCGCCGCGGCGGCGGGTCATCATCACCAGCGCGCCCAGCAGCAGCCCGGCCGCGCCGCCGACCGCGACGTCCAGGCTGCCGGACGGCGTGGTCGGCTTGTCCGGCGCGGCGGCCGGTGCCAGCGTGACCAGCCGGACACCGGTGTCCCTGCTGCTCGTGTTGGCGAAGGAGACCAGCGAGCGGGCCACCGCGTCGGCGGTCTGGGCGGCCTCCTGGGCCCGGGTGCCGGTCCCGGTGATCTCGATCATCGGGGCGTCCGGCGAGGTCGTCCCGTGCACCAGGTTCCCCAGGTCGGTGAGGGTGTGCCCGGTCTCGGCGGCGGCCGCGGCGAGCACCTGCGGCTGGCCGGCCAGCCGCCCGTACGCCTGGGCGAAGTTGGTCGCGGTGGCGGCCTCCCCCGCGTTCTGCGGCACCACGAGCACGTAGGCGCTGGCGGAGTACGAGGGGTGCGCGACGACGGCGTACCCGGCGCCGGCCGCGGCGCCCAGCGGCACCGCGAGCGCCACCGGCCACCAGCGGCGGACCAGGCGGCGGGCACTTCGGCGCGGTGTGGTCATGGGTGTGACTCCTTGGAGATCAGGGCCGCACGCACGGCGGCCCTTCGGTGAGCGGGCCGGTGGGCCGTCAAGCGCGCGCCAGGCGGTCGTAGAGGGCGCCCAGGTCGGCGGCGACGCGGACGATGTCGTAGTGGCCGACCGCCGGAGGGTGCGGCAGCGGGCCGGCGGAGTGGTCGTTCAGGTGCCGCAGCTCGCGCAGCGCGGTCGCGAACGCGGCGGGCTCGGACGGGATGCGGCGGGCCTGCGGGGCGGCGCTGGGCGGCAGTTCGTCGAGCGCGGGGCAGGCGCTGTGCCGCACCGGCAGGCCGGCCGCGAGCCCCTCCAGGACGCCGAGGCCGAAGGTCTCCTCGGTCGAGGGGGCGGCGAGCACGTCCAGTGCGGTCAGCAGCTCCGGCACGTCGTCGCGTTCGCCGGTGAGCACCAGCCTTTCCCGGACGCCCAGTTCGGCGGCCATCCGCTCCAGGGCGGCGCGCTCCGGGCCCTCGCCGATCAGCACCAGCCGGGCGTCCGGGTCGAGTTCGGCGAGCGCCTCCAGCAGGACGCCGAAGCGCTTGCCCGGTACCAGGCGGCCGATCCCGCCGACCACCCAGCTCCCCTCCGGCAGGCCGAGTTCGGCGCGCAGCCGGCGCCGGGCGGTGGCCCGCTCGCCGTCCGGCCGGCGGAAGCGCGCGGCGTCGATGCCGTTCGGGATCAGCTCGACCCGGGCCGGCGGGACGCCCCACGCGTGCAGCGTCTGGGCGACCTGGCGGGAGACCGCGACGGTGGTGGTCCCGAGCCGCTCGGCCACCAGGTAGAGGCCCTTGACGCCGCGCGTGACCGGGCGGCCCTCGATCACCCCGGCGTGCAGCGAGTGCTCGGTGGACACCACCGCACGGACCCCGGCCAGTCGCGCCGCGAGCCGGCCGTACAGCTGCGCCCGGTAGAGGTGGGTGTGCACGAGGTCGTAGCGGCCGCTGCGCACCAGCCGGACCAGCCGGGGCAGCGCGCCGAGGTCCCGGTTGCCGCGCATGTCGAGGTGGTGGACGGTGAAGCCGTCGGCGCGCAGGGCGGCGGCGACCGTGCCGGGGTTGGTGAGGGCGAGCACCTCGCACTGCTGGTGCGGCGGCAAGTGCCGTAGCAGCAGCTGGAGTTGGCGCTCGGCACCGCCGGAGGCGAGGCCGGTGACGATGTGCAGGACCCTCACCGTGCCGCCCTCCGGAGGGCGAGCCGGGCGCGGCGCAGCTCGGTGACGGTGTCGCGCAGCCGGTGCCGGCCGCGCTTGGCGCGCAGCCGCCAGGCGCCGTCGCGGTCGCCGACGTAGCAGCGGGGCAGCGCGAAGCGGCCGGTGAGCGGGGAGTGGGCGATCGCCACGGCGTAGTCGTAGCCGGCGTCGCGGACGGCCAGGGCGGCGGGCAGGTCGACGTCGCCGTACGGGTAGCAGAAGCCGGTGACCGGGCCGCCGACGACCTCCTCCAGGAGCCTGCGGCTCTCCCGGGTCTGGGTCGCGAGGACATCGGCGGGCAGGCCGGGCAGCGACTGGTGACCGAGGCCGTGCGAGCCGATCTCCCAGCCGGCGGCGGCGAGTTCGGTGACCTCCTGGACGGTGAGGAGCTGCTTGCGCGGGCCCTCGGCGTCCCAGTCGTTGGCCCGGCCGAGCAGGTCGGCGACGACGTAGGCGGTGGCGGTGAAGCCGTACGCCTGCAGAATCGGTACCGCGTGCCGGGCGAAGTCGGCGTAGCCGTCGTCGAAGGTGAGTCCGACGAGCTTGTCGTCCCGTCCGGCGGCGCGGGCCCGCATCAGCTCGCGGACCGAGACGCCGCGCCGGCCGCGCCGGTGCAGCCAGGCGATCTGTTCGGCGAACCGCTCGGGGTTGACGGTGAGTCGGTAGGGGTCCTCCTCCTCGACCGCCACCGAGTGGTACATCAGGATCCACGGCGAGGTGGAGCCGGGGCCGGGCGGTTCGCCGATCGGGTTGCGGCTGCGGGGCAGTCGCGCCCGGTGCGGTGGGGCGTCGGTGGCGCCCGCCTGGGCGGCCGAACGGACGGTTCCCCGTTCAGTGTCCATGGGGAAGCTTCCCTTCATCGGCGACGGTTGGCGGGTTCAGGACCCGGACGGCGGCGAGGACCGGACCGCGGACCTCCCTGGCACCGAGGCCGGTGCCGAGGGCGGCGAAGGCCAGCGCCACGGCCAGCCCCCCGAACACGGTCGAGAGCAGGGGGTCGGCGGTGAGGCCGGCCGCGCAGGTGCCGAGCGCGGTGGCGCCGGCGGCGGCTGCCAGCAGCCGGCCGTGGCCGCCGAGCACCCGGCGCAGCCGCAGCGGGATGCCGCGCAGCACGAGGCCGCGCAGCAGCAGGGCCGCGGTGGTGGTGATTCCGGCCGCGTTCCCGGCGGCGAGGCCGAGCGCGCCGAAGCGGGGTGTGGCGAGCAGGCCGACGGCCACGGTGACGGCGAGGCCGAGCAGCATCGCCGCGACCGGGTACCAGTCGAGCAGGCGCCGCCCCCCGTCGTCGGTGCCCGGCTCGTCGGCCCGGCGCACGACGGGGCGCAGCGAGAAGTACGGGCGGATCATCACGCCGATCAGCGCCTGGGCGGGCAGCCCGAAGCTGTAGACCCGGATGACGGCGGCGGTGGCGGCGGTGTCCTGCGGGCCGAAGGCTCCGCGCTGGAAGAGCAGTGAGACGACCGAGGGCGCGCAGGCCATCAGGAACGCGGTGCCGAGCAGGACGACGGCTGCGGCCTGCCCGAGGTCCTTCTCCACCCGGTCGCGGGCGGTGGTGAGGTCGCCGGCCGCGAGCGCGCGGGCGACCAGCGGGAAGGTGACGGTGCAGATCAGGATGCCCGCCGTCATGGCGAGTTGGGAGACCTTGGCGGCATAGTTGAGGTGCGAGATGGTGCCGGGCGGAAGTGCGGAGCCGAGGTAGCGCTCGACGAACACCTGGGACTGGCGGGTCAGGGTGAAGGCCGCGACCGGCAGCAGGGCGAACGGCATCAGGACCAGGGCGTGGCGCGAGCGGCCCGAGCGCGCGGCCCGGCCCGTCCGCAGCCGGCGGGCGAACGGGGCGACGAGCAGGACGGCCATCAGGGCGCTGCCGACCGCGACGCCGACGGCGGCCGAGCGGACGCCGAGGAGGGCCTGGCAGCTCAGCATCACGGCCAGGATGCCGACGTTGTAGGCGACGTAGATGCCGGCCGGCGCGGTGAAGCAGTGGTGGGCGCGCAGCGCGGCGGCGAGGTAGCCGGCCACGCCGAACGGCAGCACGGTGATCGCGGTGATCCGGGTGCAGGAGACGGCGAGGGCGGGGTCGCCGAGGCCGGGGGCGAGCAGTTCGACGAGCTGGGGCGCGCCGATCGCGGTGCCGAGGGCGAGGGCGCTGAGGGCGAGCAGCAGCCACGGCAGGGTGGCCCGGACGAGCTGGCGGACCGGGTCCGGGCCGTCCGGGCGCTCCTCGCGCAGCACCAGGGCGAGGGCGAACGCGGGCACCATGAGGAAGGACATGGCGTCCTCGATCAGCAGCGGCGCGGCCGTCTCGGGCACCGTCCAGGAGACCAGGAAGGCGTCGGTGCCCTGGTTGGCGCCGAAGTAGCGGGCCAGCAGGAGGTCGCGCAGGAGCCCGAGGGCGGAGCCGGCGGCGCTGAGGACGGCGGTGATGCCGAAGGCCTTGGCGAGGAAGCCGCGCCGGGGGGCCGGGCCGGGGCCGCCGGGCACGGCCTCGGCGGGCGGGGCCTGGCGGGGCGCGGGCAGCGTCGGGACGAGCGCGGGCCGGTCCGTCGTCATGTCAGGCCTCCGGGGTCGCGGCGCGGGCGGCGAGGCCGAGGACGACGGAGGTCAGCACGGTGGTGGTGCCGCCGATGTCGGCGTAGAGGAAGTCGACGAGCACCCAGGTCAGCAGCGCCAGGGCGGCGAGGCCGGGGCCGCGGGAGCGGCGCAGGCAGCCGAGCAGCAGGCCGAGGAAGAGCGCGGCGTAGGCGACGATGCCGATCAGTCCCTGTTCGCTGAGCACCAGGAAGTACATGTTGTGCGGGGAGAGCAGCGGCTCGCGCTGGAAGCCGATGGTGGGGTCGGCGGCGTCGCTGCCGGAGGACAGCCGCAGTGGGGCGTGGCTGTCGCGCAGCTGCTGGAAGGCCTTGGGACCGGCGCCGTGGACGGGGTGGTCCTGCCAGATCCGGGTGGCGGTCGACCACAGGTCGTAGCGGTCGGAGACGGACTGGTCGGGGGCGGCCTCGACGGAGCCGATCGAGCTGAGCCGCTCGGTGACCCCGGAGGCGCCGAGGCCGAGTCCGCCGACGAGGACGACGGCGGCGGCCGCGCCGAGCACGACACCGCGCACGAGCAGCCGGGCGTCGGCGCGCAGCAGCAGGACGGTGACGGCGACACCGGTGGCGATCCAGCTGCCGCGGCTGAAGGAGACGGCGAGCGGGAAGGCGAGGAAGGCGGCGGAGGCGTACATCGCGCGCCGCAGCCGGACGCTGCCGCCGGGTCCGCGTTCGGCGAGGGCGAGGGCCAGGGCCGCGAGCAGGCCGTAGCTGACGACGGTGGACATCGCCATGATGTCGAGCGCGCCGAACGTGCCGACGGCGCGGATCGGCTGGCCGGTGTACGAGGCGCCGGTGCGGGTCAGGTACTGGTCGGCGCCGACGGCGCCCTCGATGAGCGCGGCGGCCACGAAGGAGCCGAGGACGAGCCGCTGGTCGGTGCGGTCGCGCAGCGAGCAGAGCACCGCGGCCGGGACCAGGACGAAGACCTGGACGAGCCGGACGAAGCCGGTGACGCTGCTGGCCGGGTCGATCGAGCCGACGGTGGCCACGGCGGCGGCGAGCACGACCGCGGCGAACTGCGCACAGGTGGCGCGGGCGACGACGGGCAGCCGCCCGCGCAGCAGGTTGTAGGCGGTGAGGGCGACCAGCGCCAGCGAGGCGAGGTCGGCGGCGGTGATGTGGACGGCGGCGGTGACGTCCTTCTCGCCGGTGGGCACGCACACCAGGAGCACGGTCGCCGCGGCGAGCAGGCTCGGCCGGTCGGCGAGCGCGGGCAGGGCCTTGCGTAAGGCCAGCGGCCGGGCCGCGGCGGGGAGGGTGAGGGCCACGAAAGGTCAGCTCCCGTCCGGGTGGAGCATCAGGGCCGCGGTCCGGCAGAGGATCTTGACGTCCTGCCAGAGGCTCCAGCTCTCGATGTAGCGGTTGTCGAAGCGGGCCCGGTCCTCGATCGAGGTGTCCCCGCGCAGGCCGTTGACCTGGGCCAGGCCGGTGAGGCCGACCGGGACGCGGTGGCGGTCCGCGTACTCGGGGTAGGCCTGGCTGAACCGCATGACGAAGTAGGGGCGTTCCGGGCGCGGGCCGACGAGGCTCATGTCGCCGCGCAGGACGTTCCACAGCTGCGGCAGCTCGTCCAGCGAGCTCTTGCGCAGCAGCTTGCCGACGGCGCCCATCCGGTGGTCCTGGGAGATGTTCCAGCGGGTGGCCGACTCGTGCTCGTTGCTGGGGCGCAGGGTGCGGAACTTGAGGACGGTGAAGACCCGGCCGTCCAGCCCGGTGCGCTGCTGGCGGAAGAGCACGCCAGGGCCGGTGTCGAAGCGGACGGCGAGCGCGCACAGCACGAGGACCGGGGCGAGCAGCAGCAGGCCGAGGCCGGCGGCGGCGACGTCCAGGGCGCGCTTGGCGGCCCAGCCGGGGCGGCGCATCGCGGGGCGCCCGACCTGGAGGCAGGGGAAGCCCCAGAGGTGGTCGCCGGCGGCCGGCGGCGCGGTGGGCAGCGAGCCGTACTCGCGCAGGGCGGGCACCAGCCAGACCTGGCAGCCGAGCCGGACGGCGTCGCGCAGGGTCGCGGCGGTCTCGGCCTCGTCGGCGGCGCCGGCGGTGGCGACGACGTGCTGGACGCGGTGGCGGCGGACCTCGCGCTCCAGGACCTCGCGGCCACCGAGGACGGGCAGGTCGGTGTCGCCGGCCAGCAGCGGCGGGTCCGCGTCGAGGAAGCCGACGGGGCGCATCCCGTACTCGCCGCGCGCGTTGAGGGCGGCGGCGACCCGGTGGCCGAGCCGGCCGGCGCCGAGCACCAGGACGGGGCTGGGGCGGCTGCGGCGGATCCGGCGGACGAGGTGGTAGAGGACGGCGCGGCCGACGACGGCGACCAGCAGCTGGGCGCCGAGCAGCGCGGTGAGCCGGGCCGGGGTGGCCGGGCCGCAGTCGGGCCAGCGGCCGTCCAGGCAGCCGGTGAGGGTGACGGCGAAGGCGGTGGCGACCGCGGCGCGCACGGCCAGCGCGGGCAGTTCGTCCAGGACGGACAGGGTGAGCCGGGTGCGGTAGAGGCCGCCGGCCAGGTTGAGGACGAGCAGGAGGGGCAGGACGGCGGCGACGCCGAGCAGCGGGGCGACCCGCACCGCGGAGTCGAGGAAGCGGTTGGCGATGCCGGCGGCGGCGCACAGCGCGATCGCGTCGACCTGGACCAGCGCGAGCGGCAGTGCGAGCCGGGAGCGGACCGCCCTGCGGTGCCGGTGCCCCGGCGCCACCGCGCGGGCCCGCGCGGCCCCGGCCGGCCGGTCGAGCAGCCCGGTGCCGGGTCGCCGCGGGCCGGACAGGGGCCGGCCGGATCGCGGCACACTGTCGTGGTCAATGGTCATCAGCGCACGAACTCCCCTGCTGTGTGCCCGGGGTGGCGGAGCCCTGGCGCCGGTTGGCGCGGGGCGGCCGCCCGGGCCCGGTGGGCGCGGTCCTGACAGCACCTGCTGCCGCCGGCGGCTCTCGATTCTCTCGCGAATTCCCGGGGAAAAATCGAAACGAAGCAGGCAAAATCAGACAATACCGAACCCGGACTTGCGGGCCGGAGGATGACTTGCCATTTCATTCCAGCCGCCCATTAATAGGTATTTCTGATTTGACGCCTCGTCCTTATCCGGTTGAGGGTGCGAATACGCCAGCGCCTCGTCAGCGGGCATTCACGGCATGTGAAACGATCAGATCCGCTCTGGGACACGGGTGCGGCGGCGTCCGGCGGCCGGACCGGCACCCAGCAGGTGGCGGTACAGGACGTCCACCTGTTCGACCACCGTGCGGACGTCATGACGGGCGACCACGTGGTCGCGCAGCCCGGCGCCGCGGCGCTCGCACTCGATCGGATCGGACAGCGCTTCGGCCATTCGGGTGGCCAGCGCCGCCGCGTCCTCCGCCGGGACGACGGCCTGCCCGTGCGCGGCGGACGGCAGGCACTCGCGGGCCCCGGACACGTCGGTCAACAGCACCGGACGGCCCGCGGCCATCGCCTCCAGCGGGGCGAGCGCCATCCCCTCCCAGCGCGAGGGCAGCACCACGAGGTCGGCCGCCGCGAGCCACGGCCGCGGATCCGGCACGTCCCCCACCATCCGCACCCGGGACGGCTCGGCCGACGCCCGCACCGTCTCCGCGAGGGCCTGCTCGTCCGGCCCGCCGCCGACCAGTGCCAGCCGCGCCTGCGGCACCCGGCGGACCACCTCGGGCCAGGCCGCCAGCAGCACGTCCTGCCCCTTCTGCCGGCACAGCCGCCCCACGCAGACGGCCAGCGGGGCGTCCAGGTCCAGGCCGAGCGCGATCCGGGCGGCCCGGCGGTCGGCGGGCGCGTAGTGGCGGACGTCCACGCCGTTGGGCACCACCGCCCAGTCGGCGTGCACCCCCGCGGCGACGCCGTCGGCCCGCTCCTGGACGCTGACGCACAGCAGCCGGTGCGCCCAGCGGGTCGCGAAGCGCTCCCAGCGCAGGGTGGCGGCCGCCAGCGGGCCGTCCACGGCGGCGAAGGACCAGGCGTGCGGCTGGAAGACGGTCGGCACCGCGCCGCGCACGGCCAGCCGGCCGGCCAGCCCGGCCTTGGCACTGTGCAGGTGGACCACGTCGGGCGCGGCGGCCCGGACGATCCGGCGCAGCCGCCAGGCCTCCTTGGCCGTCCCCGGCCCGGGCGAGCGCTCGGCGGGCCAGTCCTGGACCAGCGCGCCCACGGCGGCGGCCTCCTCGGCCAGCCGGCCGCCGCGCGGACAGGCCACCAGCACCCGGTGGCCGGCCTCCCGCTGGCCCCGGACCAGATCGACGACGACGCGGGCCACCCCGCCGTCCACCGGCTGCGAAATGTGAAGGATCGTCATATGCACGGCGGCGAGCCTAGGGTGGCATCGCCGTGCCGGGCGGCCCCCGTCACCCGCAGGTGGCGGGCCGTCCACCCGTACGGCTCGCGGCTCGTACGGGTGGTCGGACCCCTCGAAATCCCGGGCGATTTCCCGGGCCCCCCGGGGTGGTTCAGCGCACCTCGGCGGCCAGGTTCGCGAGCACCTCATCGTGGATGCGGTTCAGGCCCTTCGGGGCGAAGGTGCGCTCGAAGAAGCCGCCGATGCCGCCGGCGCCCTGCCAGGTCGCCGAGACCGTCACCTTCGACCGGCCCTCGCCCGCCGCCGAGACGGTCCAGGTGATCACCATGCTGGAGTTGGCATCCTTCTCCACCAGCTGGTCCGGCTTCGGGGCCGAGACCGTGAACAGGCAGTCCCGCACGCGCTTCTCGGTGGCCTGGAGCTTCCAGTGCACCTGGGTGCCGGCCCCGGTGCCGCCGGCCCGGACCTCGTACTCGCTGTACTGCGCGGGCAGCAGCTTCGGGCGGGTCACCTGGTAGTCGGCCAGCGCCTCGTACACCCGCTCCGGGGCGGCGTCGTAGACCCGCTCGGTGGTGGCCAGCACCTGTCCCATGACCTGTACTCCTCGTGTGGTGGTTCCGATCTCAGCGGCAAGCCAACCACAGGGCCGCGGACCGGGCCTTCCGGGGCTCGCGCCCGGACGCGGAGGCCGTAGGGTGGCGGATGTGCTCGAACTGGTGACAGCAGTGCGCTACGTGGACCCGCTGCGGGCCGGCGGCTCCGTGCCCGGCGTCGTGGAGACCGACGACCTCGGCACCTACGTCGTGAAGTTCACCGGCGCCGCGCAGGGGCGCAAGGCGCTGGTCGCCGAGGTGATCGTCGGCGAGCTCGCGCGGCGGCTCGGCCTGCGCGTGCCGGAGCTGCGGCTGGTGGACTTCGACCCGGCGGTCGCCGCGGACGAACCGGACACCGAGATCCAGGACATGCTCAGGGCCAGCGCCGGACTCAACCTCGGGATGGACCTGCTGCCCGGCGCGCGCGACTACCGGCCCGGACTGGTCCCCGTCGGCTCCGCCGAGGCCGGCCGGGTGGTCTGGCTGGACGCCCTCACCGGCAACGTCGACCGCACCGTGCACAACCCCAACCTCGTGGTCTGGCACGGGCGGCTCTGGCTCATCGACAACGGCGCCGCGCTGATCTTCCACCACCGCTGGTCCACCGCGGAGGCGGCCGTCGGCAAGCGCTACGACCTCAGCGCACACGCGCTCGGCGGCTGCGCCCCGGACGTCCGGCTGGCCGACGAGGACCTGGGGCCGCTGGTGACCGTCGGGCTGCTGGAGGAGGTGCTGGCGCTCGTCCCGGACGAATGGCTGGCCGACGAGCCCGGGTTCGACTCGGTGGACGCGGTGCGGCACGCGTACGTCACGCACCTGGCCGCCCGCGCGGTGCTGTCCGCCGAGTGGCTGCCGGAGGGCTTCGCCACGCCCGAGCAGCTGCGCGAGGCCGAGCGGCGGCGGGCCGCCCGGACGAGGGCCGGCCGCCCGGCCTGGCTCCAGGAGGTGCCGGACCTGCACGGCAAGCCGGCGGTCGAGACGGTGTGGGAGCACCACTTCGAGAGTTAACGCACCGCGGGGTGGATCCAGTCGAGGTACTCGATCGTGGTGCCGGCCAGCAGGCCGCCCATGAGCAGGGCGAAGACCGCGGCGCCGTTCCTCCGGCGGACCTTCGCGGGGATCAGGGCCGCGCCGAGGCCCGCCACGAGCAGGCCGGTGAGCGGGCCGGCGGCGAGCATCGCGATCAGCCCCGCCACCGCGCCGACGGAGGCGCCGGCCGCGAGCCCCATCACGCCGCACATCAGGCCCACGACCACGAACTGCGCCAGCATCGGGCCCGCGGCGAGGAGTTCGGCCCCGCCCAGGACGAACCAGGGCCAGCTGCGCCCGCCGCCGGCCGGCCGGGCCGGGACCGCGTTCCAACCGGTGTCGGTGTGTGCCATGCCGCTCAACTCCCCTGATGCTTCCGTTCGGTACGGATCCATCCTGGCGAGCGGGCCACCGGCGGACCTGAGTACGGGTACTCAAAAACGACCGGGGAGCGGGACCCAGTGGGCCCGCTCCCCGGTGCTCAAGTGCTCAGGTGCTCAGGTGCTCGGCTGTTCCACGCGGTCGGCGCGTCAGCGCCACCACTGGACCGCCTTCTCGGCGTTGATGATGCCCGCGCCGTAGAAGCCGTTGTCGTTCTCGTCGCCCTCGCAGGTCGCCTTCCACTGGCCGGCGCCGCCCGGGTTGAAGTCCCCGGTCGGGCAGGCGTGCGACTCGGCCTGGTTGGTCAGCAGCTCGGTCAGCTCCTCGGGGCTGGCCCACGGGAAGGTGCTGGCGAGCAGCGCGACGACACCGGTGACGTGCGGGGTGGCCATCGACGTGCCCTGCATGTAGCCGTACTTGTTGCCCGGGATGGTGGACAGGATCCGGCCGTCCTTGTCCGGGGTGTCCGGGATCTGGTAGCGGCGGTCGCCACCCGGCGCGGCGACGGTCACGACGCCCTTGCCGTAGCTGGAGTAGTACGACTTCTCGCCCTTGACGCCGACGGCGGAGACGGCGACGACGCCCGGCAGCTCGGTCGGCAGCGACAGGCAGTCGTTGGTGACCGGGCGGGTGCCCGGGGTGGTGTCGTCCGGGCTGGAGACGTCGGTGGTCTTGTGGGCCAGGTCGATGTTCTCGTTACCGGCCGCGGCCACGTTGAGGACGCCCTTGCGCTGCGAGAACGCGACCGCCTTGCGGACGGCGGCGGTGATCGCCTCCTGGTCCTTGTCGTTCGGGCAGTTGAACATCCACGGGTCGACGTAGTAGCTGTTGTTGGTCACCTTGAAGCCGTGCTCGCCGGCCCACACGAAGCCGCAGACCGCGTTCTCCGGGTAGATGAAGCCGCCGTCGTCGACGACCTTGACCGCCGCCAGCTTCACGTTCGGCGCGATGCCGACGATGCCCTTGCCGTTCTTGGCGGCGGCGATGGTGCCGGCCACGTGGGTGCCGTGGTCGCTGGTGGTCGGCTGCCAGGCCTTCCAGTCGGTGTTCGGCTTGCCGTCGACGCAGGAGACCGACTGCGAGGCGTCCACGTTGGGGGCCAGGTCCTCGTGGGTGGCGTCGATGCCCGAGTCCAGCACGCCGACGGTCACGTTGCGGCTGCCGAGCGAGATCTTGTGCGCCTTGTCGACGCCGATCTGGCGCATGTCCCACTGGTTGGCCTCGTACGGCTCCTGACCGGCGGCGGGGGCCGCGGCGGGCTCGGCGGCGACGTCGGCCTTGCCCTGGTCGGCGGCGAGGATGCCCTTGGTGCGGCTCGCGCCGACCGAGTCGACGCCCTTGACCTGGCGCAGCTTCTCGGCGAACGCGGTGTCGTTCGAGCGGGCGACCACGACGCCGATCTGCTCGTAGGAGTACACCACCGTGCCGCCCAGGGTGGTGATCGCCTTCTCCACCTTCTGCACCTGGCCGTGGTTGGCCTTGGTGTTGACCACGTAGCTCAGCAGCGGGCCGGTGGTCGAGCCGGCCGCGGGCGCGGGCGCCGCGACGGCGGTACCGGCCGGGAGCGCGAGGGCGCCCGCCGTGGCGAGCACGAGGCCCACCGCCGCGTACCGGGTCCGGCTGATCCGAGAAACACGCATAGGGGTAGACCCTCCCGAGTCGTCATGCAACAGCTGCGGCAGCAGGTGCGATGGAGTGATCGGGACGCTAATGAATATTTACTAAGAAAAGCAAGAGGTAGTCATCTAATCGTCACAACTAGACCAACAGCGGAGCCCAGGAGTCCGCAGGTCAACCGGCAAACAGTCGGTCATAGTGTTAAAAAGTGATGGTCCACGGGCCGGTTGGGACGCCTACCACCTAAAGGGTGTACAACCGGCGGGCATTGTCCGCGGCGACCATCCGGGCCAGCCGCTCCGCGTCGGCCGCCGAGCAGGCGCCGGCGGCCCGCCACTCCGCGAGCAACTCGCCCAGCCCGTAACGGAACTGGGCGGCGCCGACCAGGTACAGCTCGGGCAGGCCGTACGCGTCGGTGGAGAACAGCAGCTTGCCGAACGGCGCCAGCTCCAGCATCTCGCCGAGCACCGCCGCCACCCGGGGGCCGGTGTACGAGGCCGTCAGACCGAGGTCGACGTACACCGTGGGGAAGGCCTGCGCGAGGAACGCGGCCTGCCGGTGGTACGGGTAGCAGTGCAGCAGCACGAGCGGGACGCCGCTCGGCTCGGCGGCGCGGACGAAGGGGGTGAGCAGGGCCGGGTCGGCCAGGTGCAGGGTGAGGTCGGGATCGCCGAAGCCGGTGTGGAGCTGGATCGGCAGGCCGAGCTCGGCGCACACGTCGACGGCCGTCCACAGCAGGTGGTGCAGGAGCACCGGGTCCGTCAGCCGACCGCGCCCGGCGCGCTGCCAGGCCCCCGCCGCGGCCACCACGGCGGCCCGGGCGGGCCGTTCGGGCGGGACCGCGAGGCCGCGCCGGTAGGCGATGACGGACTTGACGGCGACGGCCCCGGCGGCGGCCCCGGCCAGGGCGTCGCGGACGGCCTCCGGCCAGCCCCCGGCCGTCGCGGGCACCGCCTCGGCGACCGTCTCCAGCCGGATCACCTCGCGCACCCGGACCCGGGCGGCCTCGGCGAACTCGCCGAGCGGGAGCAGCGGGCGGCCCGCGGCGGAGGTGAGCCCGGTGTCGATCAGGCAGGTGTCGAGCGCGGCGGCGGCCAGCAGTCGGCCGGTGGCCTCGGCAGCACCCAACTCCCTTCTGCGGGCGAGGTATTCGTCGGCCGGCGCATGGGCGGGCAGGCCGAGCGCGGGCGGGCACCAGCGCCGGACGACGAGGCCGAGGGCGCTGTCGAAGGGCGTGGTGCCGGGCGCGGGCGGGCGGTCCGACTCGGTGAGCAGCCCGGCCAGGGCGTCGTCCGGGAGGTCGGCCGCCACCACGCTGTGGCAGTGGTGGTCGACCAGCGCGGGGACGTCGAGGAGCACCGGTCAGTACCGCCAGCGGGTGGCGGCCACCATGCGTTCGGGGGTGGTGTCGGCGTACTGCTCGGCCTCGGCCCGGCGGACCGCGAGCACCGCCTGGTAGAGCGGTTCGCCGAGGGCCTCGCGGAGCACCGCCGAGCGCTCGTAGGCGGCGATCGACTCGGCCGGGCGGGCCGGCAGCCGGGGCACCGTGCCGGGCGCGGCGGCGGCCGGATCGCCGGTGAACTCCGGTGGCAGGGCGAGGCGCTGCTCCATGCCGGCGAGTCCGGCGGCGAGCACGGCGCCGACCGCGAGGTAGGGGTTGGCGCTGGCGTCGAAGCACTTGACCTCGGCGTTGGCCGCGGCGGAGCGCTCCCCCGCCGAGCCGGTGACCAGGCGCAGCGCGGCCTCGCGGTTCTCCAGGCCCCAGCACTGGTAGGCGCCGGCCCAGTGCGAGGGCACGAGCCGCAGGTACCCGGCGGGGCTGGAGCAGCCGAGCACGAGCAGCTCGGGCAGCGCGGCGAGCACGCCGGCCAGGAAGCCCTCGGCCTCGGCGGTCAGGCCGTGCGGGCCGGAGCCGCCGCGGCCGAGGTTGCGGCCGTCCCGCCAGAGGCTCAGGTGGAGGTGGCCGCCGTTGCCGACCGTGCCGGCCTCGACCACGGGTGCGAAGGAGACCCGCAGGCCGTGCCGGTTGGAGACGGCACGGATGGTGTGCCGGACCAGGACCGCGGTGTCGGCGGCGGCGACCGGGCCCTCGGGGGCGACGGAGACCTCGAACTGGCCCGGCGCGTACTCGGGGTGGATCTGCAGGACGTCGAGCCCCTGCTCGCCGAGGGCGCGCAGGACGTCCCGCAGGTAGTCGGAGAGGTCGGTGAGGCGGTGCATCCCGTACGCGGGGCCGTGGGTGGGGTACTGCGGCTCGTCCGCCGGGGCGCCGGCGAGGGCGGCCACCCACTCGACCTCGATGCCGGCCTTGAGGCCGATGCCGCGCGCGGCGGCCGTGGCCTCCATCCGGCGGGCGAACAGCCGCTGGCAGCCGGGGTGCGGGGTGCCGGCCTGGGTGTGCCGGTCCCCCGGGGCCCAGGCCCAGCCGGGCTGGGCGGCGAGCGGGACGACCCGGCCGAGGTCGGGGTACAGGCGCAGGTCCCCGGTGGGGCCGCCGATGATCGGGCTGGTCGTGATGGCGTCGTCGGCGAGGAACACGTCGAAGCAGGGGGCGGCGCCGACGCCCCACTGGGCGGCGTGCACGAGGCCGCCGAGCGGCACGGCCTTGACCCGGGTGATGCCGGCGTTGTCCACCCAGGTGACGGCGACCGCCTCGACCCCGGCCGCGCGGAGCCGGTCGGCGGCGGCCTCGGCCTGCCGGGCGCGCTCGGCGCGCGGGGGCAGTTCGACGGCGGCGTGGGCGTCCACGGCGACGGCGATGGTGTCAGCAGTCATGCCTTCATGCTGCCCCTCCGGGTGGGTCCGCGTAACTCCTCGATCGGGTGGTTGGAACGGACGCGCGTCCTCCCGTTCACCCGTTCGGGGTGGGGTGGTTTTGCCGCCGTCCGCCCTCTTCCTACTGGGCAGTAGCTTCGCTACAGTGGCCGCACGCACCGCCGTCGGGCTTCGGGAGCCGCACCGACGGGTGCCGTGCGTCCTTCACCGGCCGGTGCCGCGAACCGCGGCGGGCCGGGTTTCCCTCCTCGCGTCAGCGCCGCTCCGTTCACCTCCGAGCGCCTGAGCACGACGGCACACCCGCAGTTCGGCCGGAGCGGACCGGCCGCCGCGCGGGTGGGCCGCACCCGTCATCCCTCCAGCCCCCGCGCGCGGACCCTCCTCCGGCGGGCTGCCGCCCCCTGCGTACGCACGGGCGCGGCGGCACGTCCGCCGGAGCGCGCGCGGGCCCTTCATGACTAGGAGTCAGGACCATGCAGCGTCCCTTCCCCACGGTCGCCGTGGTCGGCCTCGGCACGATGGGTGCCGGCGTCGCGGTGGCGGTCGCCAAGAGCGGCCGCCGGGTGATCGGCATCGAGGCCACCGAGGACTCGGCCGCCCGGGCCCTGGCCCGGATCGAGGAGGCCACCGCGCACGCCGTCGAGCGCGCGCGGATCACCGCCGAGGAGCGCGCGGCCCTGCTCGCGCAGATCTCCGTCGGCCACGAACTCTCCGCCGCCGCGGGCGCCGACCTCGTGATCGAGGAGGTGCCCGAGCAGCTGGAGCTCAAGCGTGAGGTCTTCGCCGAGCTGGACCGGATCTGCCCGCCGGAGACGGTGCTCGCCACCGGCACCACCGCGCTGTCGGTGACCCGGATCGCCGCCGCGACCGCCCGCCCGGACCGGGTGCTCGGCCTGCACTTCTTCAACCCGGTCCACACCATGAAGCTGGTCGAGGTGGTCCGCACGGTGCTGACCGCCCCGCAGGTCGCCGAGGACGCCGCCGGGTTCGCCCGGGACCTCGGCAAGGAGCCGGTCGCGGCCGGCGACCGGGCCGGTTTCGTGGTGAACGGCCTGCTGTTCGCGTACCTGAACCAGGCCGCCGCGATGTACGAGTCCAAGTACGCCTCGCGCGAGGACATCGACGCCGCGATGCGGCTCGGCTGCGGCCTGCCGATGGGCCCGCTGGCACTGCTCGACCTGATCGGCGTGGACACCGCGCGGACCGTCCTGGAGGCGATGTACGAGCAGTCCAGGGACCGCCTGCACGCGCCCGCGCCGATCCTCGGCCAGCTGGTGTCGGCCGGTCTGCTGGGCCGCAAGTCCGGCCGGGGCTTCTACACCTACGAGGCGCCGGGCTCCTCCAAGGCCGTGGACGCGGCCACCGGCCCGGCGCGGCCGAAGGTGGCGGGCCGCGAGGTGCGGACGGTCGGCGTGTGCGGCTCGGGCACGATGGCGACCGGCATCGCCGAGGTGTTCGCCAAGTCCGGGTACGCCGTGCTGCTGGCCGCGCGCAGCCAGGAGAAGGCGGACCGGGCCAAGGCGCAGCTGGCGAAGTCGCTGGAGCGCTCGGTGGCGAAGGGCCGGATGGGCGCCGAGCAGCGGGACGCGGCGCTGGCCCTGGTGACGCCGGTCGGGCAGTACGCGGAGCTGGCCGAGGTCGACCTGGTGGTCGAGGCGGTGGCCGAGGACCTGGCGGTCAAGCGGGAGCTGTTCGCGGCCCTGGACAAGATCGTCCGGCCGGGCGCGGTGCTCGCCACCACCACCTCCTCGCTGCCGGTGATCAGCTGCGCGACCGCCACCTCGCGGCCGCAGGACGTCGTCGGCATGCACTTCTTCAACCCGGCGCCGGCGATGAAGCTGGTCGAGGTGGTCTCCACCGTGCTGACCGCGCCGGACGTCACCGCGACCGTCCTGGACCTGTGCGCCAAGGTGCGCAAGCACCCGGTGGAGTGCGGGGACCGGGCCGGCTTCATCGTCAACGCGCTGCTCTTCCCCTACCTGAACGACGCGGTGCGGATGCTCCAGGAGCACTACGCGACGGTGGACGACATCGACACCGCGATGAAGCTCGGCTGCGGCTACCCGATGGGCCCGTTCGAGCTGCTGGACGTGGTCGGCCTGGACGTCTCGCTGACCATCGAGCAGGTGCTGCACCAGGAGTTCCGCGAGCCGGGCCTGGCCGCCGCGCCGCTGCTGGAGCACCTGGTGGCGGCGGGCTGCCTGGGCCGCAAGACCGGCCGCGGGTTCCGCGACCACGCGCGCCGGTGACCGTGCCGCAGCCCGGCGGCGCCGCTCCCCGCGGGGCGGCGCCGGCCGGGAGCGCGCCGACGGCCGGGCAGCCGCGCTCGGCCTGGAACCCCGGGACGGTGTCGGCCCGCTGGCCGCGCCCGGCCGTGACCGGCCCGGTCTCACCGGTCCGCCGGGGAAGGGCCGCCGGGGCGCAGCCGGGGCCGTGTAGCGTTCCGGACATGGATCGGGTTCAGTCAGCCACCCCGCAGCAGTCCGCCGCACCGCGCGCCGCCGACCGGCCGGCCACGTCGGCCGGGGGCACCGGCCCGGACGCCGGCCCGGGCAGCCGCCGGGCCGCGGCGCAGCGCCTGCAGATGCGCCAGGACCTGGCCACGGCCGCGATGGACCTGTTCGCCTCGCAGGGTTACGAGGAGACCACCGTCGACCAGATCGCGGCGGCGGCCGGGGTCGCCCGGCGCACCTTCTTCCGGTACTTCCGGTCGAAGGAGGAGGCGATCTTCCCGGACCACGACGACACGCTCGTCCGGGTCGCGGACCTGCTGGCCAGCGCCGAGCCCGAGGAGCACCCGCTCGACGTGGTCTGCCGGGGCATCAAGGAGGTGCTGCGGATGTACGCCTCCACCCCGGGGGTGTCGGTCGCGCGGTACCAGCTGATCCGCCAGGTGCCGGCGCTGCGCGAGCGGGAGATCGCCGTGGTGGCCCGGTACGAGCGGCTGTTCACCCGGTACCTGCTGGGCCGCTTCGACACCGGCGAGGACATCCCTTCGGGCTGGCAGCGCGGCGGCGAGGACGACTCGATGCTGGCCGAGGTGTCGGCGGCGGCCGTGGTCGCGGCGCACAACCACGTGCTGCGGCGCTGGCTGCGGGCCGGCGGCCGGGGTGACGTGGAGGCGCAGCTGGACCACTCCTTCGAGGTGATCCGGCGGACCTTCTGGGCGTCCAGCGCGCCCGGTGCCAGGCGCCGCGGGTCCCTGGTGGCACCCGGTGCCAGTGGGGCGCCCGGGGAGGTGCTCGCCGAGAGCGCACTGAGTGCCAGCCCCGGAGGTGAGGTACTCATCACAGTCGCCCGGACGGACGCTCCGCTGGACGTCGTGGTGGACAGCATCCGGGCCGCGCTGAGCGGCTCCGGGCACATCTGACGGGAGCATTTCCGCAGGTCACGGAGGAAACGAAGGTCAAAAAGGGCCCGCGCCGAGGAATCGGCGGCGGGCCCTTTTCGTCCCCGTTCGGGTGTCCATGACAGCCGCCGGAAGTCGGCCAAATTCCTGACACCCGGTGTCTTTACGGCTGGCACAGGGTGCCACTACGTTGTTACTCACCAGTCGCGGCGCCGCGGCTCCCCACCTCGGCGCGCCGTCGTCCGGTGTTCCCACACCCCGGGAGCAGAGCGAGTACCACCCGGCCCACGGCCGGGCCGACCAGCCTGACCCCGCCCACCACCCACCACAGCGAAGCCGGTGTCCGCTCCCGGCCTTCCCCAGACGCCCTGTGCGCCCTCACACAGGTACGCCTCCGGAGGCAGAGCCATGCAGCAAATCCTCGACGCGATCCTCAGCAACGACGCCACGGCGGAGGACTTCGCAGCGATCCAGCTCCCCGAGTCCTACCGGGCGGTCACGCTCCACAAGGACGAGGAGCAGATGTTCGCCGGCCTCGACAGCCGCGACAAGGACCCCCGCAAGTCCCTCCACCTCGACGACGTCGCCCTGCCCGAACTGGGCCCGGGCGAGGCCCTCGTCGCCGTCATGGCCAGCGCGGTCAACTACAACACCGTGTGGAGCTCGATCTTCGAGCCGGTCTCCACCTTCGGCTTCCTGGAGCGCTACGGCCGGCTGTCGCCGCTCACCAAGCGCCACGACCTGCCGTACCACGTCCTCGGCTCCGACCTGGCCGGTGTCGTCCTGCGCACCGGTGCCGGCGTCAACGCCTGGAAGCCCGGCGACGAGGTCGTCGCCCACTGCCTCTCGGTCGAGCTGGAGTCCCCGGACGGCCACAACGACACGATGATGGACCCGGAGCAGCGCATCTGGGGCTTCGAGACCAACTTCGGCGGCCTGGCCCAGCTGGCCCTGGTGAAGACCAACCAGCTGCTGCCCAAGCCCAAGCACCTCACCTGGGAGGAGGCCGCCTCCCCCGGTCTGGTCAACTCCACCGCCTACCGCCAGCTGGTCTCGCGCAACGGCGCCGGCATGAAGCAGGGCGACAACGTGCTGATCTGGGGCGCCAGCGGCGGCCTCGGCTCGTACGCCACCCAGTACGCGCTGGCCGGCGGCGCCACCCCGATCTGCGTGGTCTCCAGCCCGCAGAAGGCCGAGATCTGCCGCGCCATGGGCGCCGAGGCGATCATCGACCGCTCGGCGGAGGGCTACCGGTTCTGGAAGGACGAGCAGAACCAGGACCCGCGCGAGTGGAAGCGCCTGGGCTCGAAGATCCGCGAGTTCACCGGCGGCGAGGACGTCGACATCGTCTTCGAGCACCCGGGCCGGGAGACCTTCGGCGCCTCGGTGTACGTCACCCGCAAGGGCGGCACCATCGTCACCTGCGCCTCCACCTCCGGCTACATGCACCAGTACGACAACCGCTACCTGTGGATGTCGCTCAAGCGGATCGTCGGCTCGCACTTCGCCAACTACCGCGAGGCCTACGAGGCCAACCGCCTGGTCGCCAAGGGCAAGATCCACCCGACCCTGTCGAAGGTCTACTCCCTGGAGGAGACCGGCCAGGCCTCCCTCGACGTGCACCACAACAAGCACCAGGGCAAGGTCGGCGTGCTGTGCCTGGCCCCCGAGGAGGGCCTGGGCGTGCGCGACGCGGAGTTCCGCGCCACGCACCTCGACGCGATCAACCGCTTCCGAAACGTCTGAGGCCGATCCGATGACCGAGCCGCAGAAGCGCGACCGGCCCTGGCTGATGCGCACCTACGCCGGACACTCCACCGCGAGCGACTCCAACGCGCTCTACCGGCGGAACCTGGCGAAGGGCCAGACCGGCCTCTCCGTCGCCTTCGACCTGCCGACCCAGACCGGCTACGACTCCGACCACATCCTCGCCCGCGGCGAGGTCGGCCGGGTCGGCGTGCCGGTGGGCCACGTCGGCGACATGCGCACCCTGTTCGACGGCATCCCGCTCGAACAGACCAACACCTCGATGACGATCAACGCCACCGCGATGTGGCTGCTGGCGCTCTACCAGGTGGTCGCCGAGGAGCAGGGCGCCGACGCCGCCAAGCTCACCGGCACCACCCAGAACGACATCGTCAAGGAGTACCTGTCGCGCGGGACGCACGTCTTCCCGCCCGGCCCGTCGGTGCGCCTGATCACCGACATGATCGCCTACACGGTCGGCAACATCCCCAAGTGGAACCCGATCAACATCTGCAGCTACCACCTGCAGGAGGCCGGGGCCACGCCCGTCCAGGAGATCGCCTACGCGATGTGCACCGCCATCTCGGTGCTCGACGCGGTGCGCGACTCCGGGCAGGTGCCGGCCGAGCGCATGGGCGACGTGGTCGCGCGGATCTCCTTCTTCGTGAACGCCGGCGTGCGCTTCGTCGAGGAGATGTGCAAGATGCGCGCCTTCGCCCGGCTGTGGGAGAAGGTCACGCGCGAGCGCTACGGCGTCGAGGACCCCAAGCAGCGCCGGTTCCGCTACGGCGTGCAGGTCAACTCGCTGGGCCTGACCGAGGCGCAGCCGGAGAACAACGTCCAGCGGATCGTGCTGGAGATGCTCGCCGTCACGCTCTCCAAGGACGCCCGCGCCCGGGCCGTCCAGCTCCCGGCCTGGAACGAGGCGCTGGGCCTGCCCCGGCCGTGGGACCAGCAGTGGTCGCTGCGGATCCAGCAGGTGCTCGCCTACGAGTCCGACCTGCTGGAGTACGGGGACATCTTCAACGGCTCCGAGGTCATCGAGGCCAAGACGGCCGAACTGCTGGCCGGCGCCGAGGCGGAGATCGCCAAGGTGCTGGAGATGGGCGGGGTGATCCCGGCCGTCGAGTCCGGCTACCTGAAGTCCAACCTGGTCTCCTCGCACGCCGCCCGCCGGGCCCGGATCGAGTCCGGCGAGGACAAGATCGTCGGCGTCAACTGCTTCGACACCACCGAGGAGAGCCCGCTCACGGCCGACCTCGACACCGCGATCATGGTCGTCGACCCGGCCTCCGAGCAGTCCGTCCTCGCCGCCCTGGAGGCCTGGCGCGGACAGCGCGACGAGGCCGCCGCCCAGGAGGCGCTGGCGGAGCTCAAGGCCGTCGCCGCCACCGACGCCAACCTGATGCCGGCCACGCTCGCCTGCGCCCGGGCCGGCGTCACCACCGGGGAGTGGTCCTTCGCCCTGCGCGAGGTCTTCGGCGAGTACCGCGCCCCCACCGGCGTCGGCGGCGCCCCGGTCGCGGTCGCGGCCGAGCCCGGCGGCGAACTGGCCGCCGTGCGCGCCGCCGTGGCCGCCACCGCCGAGGAGCTGGGCGCCGGCAAGCTGCGCCTGCTGGTCGGCAAGCCCGGCCTGGACGGGCACTCCAACGGCGCCGAGCAGATCGCCGTCCGGGCCCGCGACGCCGGGTTCGAGGTGGTCTACCAGGGCATCCGGCTCACGCCGGAGCAGATCGTCTCCGCGGCCGTCGCGGAGGACGTCCACTGCGTGGGCCTGTCGATCCTCTCCGGCGCGCACTCCGAGCTCGTGCCCGACGTGCTGCAGCGCCTGCGGCGGGCCGGGGTGGAGGATGTCCCGGTGATCGTGGGTGGCATCATCCCGGCAGCGGACGGCGAGGCCCTCAAGGCCGCCGGCGTCGCCGCCGTGTTCACCCCGAAGGACTTCGGCATCACGACCATCATCGGCCGGATCGTGGACGAGATCCGGCTGGCCAACAAGCTCCAGCCGTGGACGCCCGCACCGGCCCCGGCCACGAACTGACCAGCTGACCAGCTGACCACTGGGAAGGAACAGAACCACCCTCATGACCACTGTCAACCGCCTGCGCCCGCGCCGCTCCTGCCTCGCCGTGCCCGGCAGCAACCCGCGCTTCCTGGAGAAGGCCCAGGGCCTGCCCGCCGACCAGGTCTTCCTCGACCTGGAGGACGCCTGCGCCCCGCTGGTCAAGGAGAGCGCCCGCCACACCATCGTCGACGCCCTCAACAACGGCGACTGGGGCGGCAAGACCCGCGTCGTGCGCGTCAACGACTGGACCACCCACTGGACCTACCGCGACGTGATCACCGTCGTCGAGGGCGCCGGCCCCAACCTCGACTGCATCATGCTGCCGAAGGTCCAGGACGCCGAGCAGGTCAAGGCGCTCGACCTCCTCCTCACCCAGATCGAGAAGACCATGGGCTTCGAGGTCGGGAAGATCGGCATCGAAGCGCAGATCGAGAACGCCAAGGGCCTGATCAACGTCGACGCCATCGCCGAGGCCTCGCCCCGGCTGGAGACCATCATCTTCGGCCCCGCCGACTTCATGGCCTCGATCAACATGAAGTCCCTGGTGGTCGGCGAGCAGCCCTCCGGCTACAACGCCGACGCCTACCACTACATCCTGATGCGCATCCTGATGGCCGCCCGCGCCAACGACCTCCAGGCGATCGACGGCCCGTACCTGCAGATCCGCAACCAGGAGGGCTACCGCGAGGTCGCCGGGCGCTCCGCCGCCCTCGGCTTCGACGGCAAGTGGGTGCTGCACCCCGACCAGGTCGCCGCCGCGAACGAGATCTACTCGCCCTCGCAGGAGGACTACGACCACGCCGAGCTGATCCTCGACGCCTACGACTACTGCACCTCCGCGGCGGGCGGCGCCAAGGGCTCGGCGATGCTCGGCGACGAGATGATCGACGAGGCCAGCCGCAAGATGGCCCTGGTCATCTCCGGCAAGGGCCGGGCCGCCGGCATGGAGCGCACCACCAAGTTCGAGATCCCGGAGGCGTAGCACCATGCAGTTCGGACGCACCTACGAGGAGTTCGAGGTCGGCGCGGTCTACAAGCACTGGCCCGGGAAGACCGTCACCGAGTACGACGACCACCTGTTCTGTCTGCTCACCATGAACCACCACCCGCTCCACATGGACACCAACTACGCGGAGAAGACGACCGACTTCGGGAAGAACGTCGTCGTGGGCAACTACATCTACTCGCTGCTGCTCGGCATGTCCGTCCCGGACGTCTCGGGCAAGGCGATCGCCAACCTGGAGATCGAGTCGCTGCGGCACGTCGCGCCGACCTTCCACGGCGACACGATCTACGGCGAGACCACCGTCCTCGACAAGTGGCCCTCCAAGTCCAAGGACGACCGGGGCATCGTCTACGTCGAGACCAAGGGGTACAAGCAGGACGGCACGGTCGTCTGCATCTTCCGCCGCAAGGTGATGGTGCCGACCGAGACGTACATCAAGGAGCGCGGCGGCGAGCAGCCCGGCCGTCCCACCCCTCTTTCCTGAACCGCTTTTCCCCTCCCAATGCCCCGGAGGGGCAGGCCGCCGTCATCGGCCGACCCCCACCCGGAACGGGGGCCCTGCTGCCGCAGCCACGCCGGCAGGGCCCCCGGCAATCCCCCCCCCCCGACTTTTCACGACAAATCGGAGCCGCACGATGGGACGCCTCGCACAGACCGACGGCCTCACCGAGATCCAGCGGGACATCCTCGCCACCGTGCGGGATTTCGTCGACAAGGAGATCATTCCGGTCGCGACCGAGCTGGAGCACAAGGACGAGTACCCGACCGCCATCGTCGAGGGGATGAAGCAGCTCGGCCTCTTCGGCCTCACCATCCCCGAGGAGTACGGCGGCCTCGGCGAGTCGCTGCTCACCTACGCCCTCGTGGTGGAGGAGATCGCCCGCGGCTGGATGTCCGTCTCCGGCATCGTCAACACGCACTTCATCGTGGCGCACATGATCAACGCCCACGGCACGCAGGAGCAGAAGGACTACTTCCTGCCGAAGATGGCGGCCGGCGAGATCCGCGGCGCGTTCTCGATGTCCGAGCCCGGCCTCGGCTCCGACGTCTCGGCCATCTCCACCAAGGGCGTCAAGGACGGCGACTTCTACGTCCTCAACGGCCAGAAGATGTGGCTCACCAACGGCGGCACCTCCACTCTCGTCGCGGTCCTGTGCAAGACCGACGAGGGCGGCAGCAGCCCGTACAAGAACATGACCACCTTCCTGATCGAGAAGACGGCCGGATTCGGCCCGAACCCGACCGTCCCCGGCCTCACCGTGCCCGGGAAGATCGAGAAGATGGGCTACAAGGGCGTCGACACGACCGAGCTGGTCCTCCAGGACGTCCGGATCCCGGCCGACCGGATCCTCGGCGGCGTCCCCGGCCGCGGCTTCTACCAGATGATGGACGGCGTCGAGGTCGGCCGCGTCAACGTCGCCGCCCGCGGCTGCGGGGTCGCCCGCCGCGCCTTCGAGCTCGGCATCTCCTACGCCCAGCAGCGCTCCACCTTCGGCAAGAAGATCGCCGAGCACCAGGCGATCCAGTTCAAGCTCGCCGAGATGGCCACCAAGGTCGAGGCCGCCCACCAGATGATGGTCATGGCCGCCCGCAAGAAGGACAGCGGCGAGCGCAACGACCTCGAAGCCGGCATGGCCAAGTACCTCGCCTCCGAGTACTGCAAGGAGGTCGTCGAGGACGCCTTCCGCATCCACGGCGGCTACGGCTTCTCCAAGGAGTACGAGATCGAGCGCCTCTACCGCGAGGCCCCGATGCTGCTCATCGGTGAAGGAACTGCGGAGATCCAGAAGATGATCGTCGGACGCCGGCTCCTGGAGGAGTACCGGATCGCCGAGTGACCTCCGGGCCACCCCGGCTCGACGGGTGGCCCCCGGAACAGCCGGCCGACGGGCGTGCGGGCCCGTCCCGGCATCCCGCCGTGCCACGACGGCCCCGGCCTGGTCCGCCTGGGGTCCGGCACGGCCCCGGAAGCGGCCGCAGGGCGTAGAGCTGCAGCTACGCGCCCCGCGGCCGCTTCCGCACGCCGTCGCGGCGCCGTCCCGGGGCGTCCGGGAGCGGATGGCGCGGACGCGGCGTTCCCCCGGCGCACCCGCTGAGACAAGAGTCACCAGGCCCGTCCGGGCCCTTGGGAACCGGACGGGGCCGAGCTACGGTCGTATGAGTAGGCGTGACCTCGCGCCTGCGGAACGAGCAGGCGGGTTGCCCACCCACCGTGTGCTCCCGATAGCATCCACCGGGACAGCAGCCGTCCCTCTCTTACCCGATCCCGCGGTGGCCCCCGTCCAGCGGCCATGATCCCCCGCGACAAAGGTCTTCGATGCCCATCAGCCCGTCCCCTCACACCTCCGTCACGGACCGCGATGCCCTCGCAGCCACGACGGCCGGTCGGCGACCCCGCGTGACCATCGCGCGCGGAGCCACCCCCTGGTTCGTCCCCACCCTCGCCACGGCCGCCGTGACCACCGCCCTCACCCGGCGCAGCGGCAAGTGGGCCCTGGCGGCGGTACCCGCCTGCGCGCTCGGCGCGGGCATGCTGTGGTTCTTCCGCGACCCCGAGCGTGAGATCGGCACGGGCAGAGTGATCTCCCCCGCCGACGGCGTGGTGCAGAGCATCGACGCCTGGCCGGACGGCCGCACCCGGGTCGCCATCTTCATGAGCCCGCTCAACGTCCACGTCAACCGCGCGCCGCTGCCCGGCACGGTGACGTCGGTCGAGCACGTCGCGGGCGGGTTCGTGCCCGCGTTCAACAAGGACAGCGACCAGAACGAGCGGGTCGTCTGGCACTTCGACACCGAGCTCGGCGACATCGAGATGGTGCAGATCGCGGGGGCCGTGGCCCGCCGCATCGTGCCCTACGTCGACGCCGGCACCAAGGTCGCCCAGGGCGACCGGATCGGCCTGATCCGGTTCGGGTCCCGGGTCGACACCTACCTGCCGGCCGGCGTCGAGGTCGGCGTCGAGGTCGGCCAGAAGACCACAGCCGGGGTGACACGCCTTGACCGTGACTGATCCTGAGACCATCGTCGGCCTGGACGACGAGGAGACGGCGCTGCGCCGTCGCCGCTGGGCACGCGACCGCGAGCTCCGCGCGCCGCGCTCGCCGCAGCACCTGTCCACCGCCGACTTCCTGACCCTGGGGAACGCCGTCTGCGGCTTCCTGGCGATCTACTCGATCACCACCGGGGTCCTGATCCCGCACATCACCAACCCGGACGTCGCTCCGGACCGGCACAGCGCCGCCACCGCGGTGACGCTGCTGCTGATCGGCTCGATGTGCGACCTCTTCGACGGCCTGGTGGCGCGCAAGCTGCGCTCCTCCGCCCTGGGCGCCGAACTCGACAACCTGGCCGACCTGATCAGCTTCGGCATCGCGCCGGCCTACTTCGTCGCGGTCTGGGGCATGGTCTCGCAGGGCTCCAACCGGCCGCTGTCCGCGCTGATCGCGCTGACGGTGCTGCTCGCGGTGGTCCTGCGGCTGGCCCGCTTCTCGGCCGTGAAGATGCGGCCCGGGGTGTTCCAGGGCATGCCCTGCCCGATGGGCGCCATGACGGTCATCGCGATCGTGCTGCTCGACCCGCCGTTCCTGCCCGGTCTGGTCGCCATCTTCGGCGCCGCGTACCTGATGGTCAGCCGGATCGAGTACCCGAAGCCGCAGGGCCTGCTGGCCACCGCCACGCTGTGCTGGATCGTGGTCTCCATCGGCTGCCTGGCCGCGTGGGCCACCGGCCTGCCGGGCGGCGACCTGCTCCTGCACGTCGGCGCCTTCGCCCAGATCGCGCTCGCGGCCATGGCGCCGCTGCTGGTCATCCGGCGCAAGGTCGGCCAGAAGGTCGGCGACGTCCGCGCCCGGCGGGCGGAGTCGCGGCTCGGCTGAGCCTCCCGCGTACGAAGCGCTATGACGAAGGGGGGGGGGGGCCCGGGGGGCGCGCCCGCCCCGCGCGCCGACGGACCCTCCCGGGCGCGCCGGCCCCCCCGGCGGCGCGGGCGGGGCGCTCCGAGCCCCGCGCCGGCG
>NZ_JBHWGV010000080.1:0-32175 GCF_042732955.1 Kitasatospora sp. NPDC059747
GGCCAGGCCCGCGATGGAGACGCCGAGCTTGGCGGCGACCACCGGGCGCGGGTGCGGGCCGTTCTGGCGCAGCTCCTGGAGCCACTGCGGCGGGTTCGCCTGGAGGGCGGTGAGCTCCTCGCGGGAGACCGGGCCGTCCTGGAAGCTCGCCGGGGCGGCGTCGAGGTAGATCCCCAGCTTCTTGGCCGCCGTGGCCGGCTTCATGGTCTGGCTGGTCTTCTGCTTGAGCGATGTCATGAGGACAAGGGTAAGGGAGCGCGCGGGCACTTCCGGTCACGGTGGGTAGCCTTGCCCTGTGACAGACATGCAGGTGAACCCGTCCTTCCGGCTCGCGTACGTCCCCGGCGTCACCCCCGGCAAGTGGGCGCGCGTCTGGGGCGAACGGCTCCCGGACGTCCCGCTCGACCTCCTCGCGGTGCCCGCCGCCGACGGCGAGCGGGCCCTGCGGGAGGGCGACGCGGACGCCGGCCTGGTGCGGCTGCCCGTCGACAAGGACGTGCTGAGCGCCATCCCGCTGTACACCGAGACCACCGTGGTCGTCTTCCCCAAGGAGCACTGGCTCGCGGCCGCCGAGGACGACGTCGCTCTCGCCGACCTGGCCGACGACGTCGTCTTCCACCCCCTGGACGACACCCTCGGCTGGACCGACCTGCCCGGGCGCCCCGCCATCGAGCGCCCGGCCACCACCGGCGACGCGATCGAGCTCGTCGCGGCCAACGTCGGCGTGCTGCTGGTGCCGCAGTCCCTCGCCCGGCTGCACCACCGGCGCGACCTCACCTTCCGGGCGGTCGCCGACGCGCCGCAGTCGCAGGTCGCGCTGTCCTGGCCGCAGGAGCGGACGACGGACCTGGTCGAGGAGTTCATCGGCATCGTCCGGGGGCGGACGGTGAACAGCTCGCGCGGGCGGGGCGCGGCCCCGGCCCCCGAGGCGAAGAAGGCCGAGCCGAAGAAGGCGGCGGCCCGCAAGCCGCAGCCCCAGAAGGCGGGCCAGAAGACCGGGCAGAAGTCCGGCCAGAAGCCGAGGCCGAACGCCGCCGCCGCCAAGCGGGGCAAGCCGAGGCGCGGCCGGTAGCCCGCTCCCGGGTGCCGGCCGGGTCGAGTACCGGTCGGGCCGGGTGCTGGCCGGGGCCCGGCGGGGCGCGTACCGTCGGCCCCGCCCGCCCGCCCGGGGCGGAGCCGAGGGTGCGAGGAGAGCGGCCGTGTGGCACGACCTGGTAGTCGTCCAGATCCCGATCGTCGAGAAGGTCCTGCGCACGATCGCCGTCTACGCGCTCATCCTGGTCCTGTTCCGGGTCGCCGGGAAGCGCGGGCTCGCGGGCCTCAACACCTTCGACATGGTGGTCGTCTTCCTGCTCTCCAACGTCGTCCAGAACGCGATCATCGGCAACGACAACAGCCTCCTCGGCGGCGCCATCGGGGCCGTCACGCTGATCGCGGTCAACTCGGCCGTCACCCGCTGGCTCGCCCGCGACCCGCGCGCCGCCCGCCTGCTGGAGGGCACACCGACGACGGTCGTGCGGGACGGCGAGCTCGTCCCGGGCGCCCTGCGGGAGCTCGCGCTGCGCCCGTCCGAGCTGGAGCACGCGATCCGGGTCCAGAACGGCGACGACGTGAGCGGCGTCGCCCGCGCCCGCCTGGAGCCCGACGGCCAGCTCCTCGTCACCCTCAAGGCCGCCGAGCAGAGCGCGACCCGCGGGGACGTCGAGGAGCTCCGGCAGCGCCTGGACAGGATCGAGCGCCTCCTGGCCGACCTCGGCCGACGGCCCTGACCCGCCGGTGCCCGGTCACCGGCGGCGGGTGAGGGTGGCCGTGAAGGGGCGGGGGCACATCGCGGCGCTGCGCATCGGGCGGACGGGGCGGCCGGGGTCCGGGGTGACCGTCCAGCGGGCGGCGATGGTGGCGATGGCGAGGACGGCCTCCGTCGTCCCGAACGCGTCCCCGATGCACCGGCGGGCCCCGGCGCCGAAGGGGGCGTAGGTGCCCAGGGTGGGGCGGGCGGTGTCGAGCCAGCGGTCGGGGTCGAAGCGGTCGGGGCACGGGAACAGGTCGGCCCGGCGGTGCAGCAGGTAGGGGCTGAACAGGATGGTCGCCCCGGCCGGGACGTGGTGCCCGCCCAGCTCGGTGCCGTCCCCGGTGACGACGCGGCTGAGGAGCCACGAGACCGGGTAGAGCCGCAGCGTCTCGCTGACGACGCGCGCGGTGAGCGGCAGGGCGGGCAGGTCCTCGTGGCGGGCGGGGCGGCCGTCGAGGACGGTGTCGAGCTCGGCGTGCAGGCGCTCGCGGACCGCCGGGTGGGCGGCGAGCAGCGTCCAGGTCCAGGAGAGCGTGGCGGCGGTGGTCTCCATCCCGGCGAGCAGGAAGGTGATCACCTGGTCGTGGATCTCCTCGTCGGTCAGCCCGCTGCCGTCCTCGTCGCGGGCGGCGAGCAGCATCGAGAGCAGGTCGTGGTGGTCGGTGCCGGCGGCGCGGTAGTCGGCGATGAGGCGGCGGGTGATCTCGGCGAGGTCGGCGCGGGCGCGGTGGTAGCGGCGGTTGCCGGGGGTGGGGATCCGGTCGGCGCCGGGCAGCGGCATCATGATCCGCCGGGCGACGCCGTGGGTGACGACGTCCATGGCCCGGTGGACGGGCAGGGCCCCGGCCCGCTCGTGGGCGGCGAAGAGGCAGCGGGCGGTGACGGCGGTGGTCAGGCGGTACATGGCGGCGGGGACGTCGACCACCTCGCCGTCGCGCCAGGGCGCGGTGACGCCGGCGATCTCGTCGGCCATCATCGCGGCGTAGCCGGGCAGCCGGTCGCGGTGGAATGCGGGCTGGAGCATCCGGCGCTGGCGGCGGTGCGCGGCGGCGGGGCAGGTGGCGAGGCCGTCGCCGAAGACCTCGCGGGCCTTGTCGACGACGAGCCCGCCCTTGTCGTAGGTGCGGTCCTCGGTGAGCATGCGGCGGACGAGGTCCGGGTGGCAGGCGACGTACGCGTCCATCGGGCCGAGCCGCAGCCGCACGAGGTCGCCGTGGGCGGGCAGGCCGGCCACGAAGGCGTACGGGCGGCGGACGAAGGCCGGGACGTGGCCGAGCAGGGGCAGGGCGCCGGGGGCGGTGGCCGAGGTGTACTGGGTGGGCACGGGCGTCACCTTGGGGGTGCGGGGGCAGGTGACCGGCAGCTTCCCCGGCGGGAGTCGGCGAAACGAGCGCCGGGCGGCGGGCTGGTGAACACGGGGGCGTGCGCCGAACACCCGTGCGCCGTCCGGGGGTTGGCCCGGGGCCGGCCGGAGGGGTGGCAGGCAGGGTGGTCGGCGGGGCGGTCGGCCGGGTCGGAGCGGGGCTATCCGCGGGCGCCGTCGCACGCCTAGACTGCCAACCTCTTGCGAGACTACCGGTCAGTAGGAATTGGGGAGTTGGGATGGCCGACGAGCGGGTCCACGCGTTCACCGACGACGCCCTCGGCGAGCACGACGCGGTGGCGCTCGCCGCCCTCGTGCGCGCCGGCGAGGTCAACCCCCGGGAGCTGGTCGCCGCGGCCGTCGCCCGCGCCGCCCGCGTCGACGACACGCTGCTGCCCCTCGCCCACGACTCCCACGACCGGCCGCGGATCAGCCGCGAGGGCATCGGCGGGCCGCTGTGGGGCGTCCCGACCTACCTCAAGGACAACGTCGACCTGCGCGGCCTGCCCACCGCCAACGGCAGCGCCGCCTACCGGGCCCGGCCCGCCCGGCGCAACGCCCGCTTCACCGACCAGTTCCTCGCCACCGGCCTCGCCGTCCTCGGCAAGAGCCGGATGCCCGAGTTCGGCCTCAACGCCTCCACCGAGTTCGCCACCGCCCAGCCCGTCCGCAACCCGTGGAAGCCCTCGCACTCGCCCGGCGCCTCCTCCGGCGGCGCGGCCGCCCTGGTCGCCTCCGGCGTCGTCCCGATCGCGCACGCCAACGACGGCGGCGGGTCGATCCGCATCCCCGCCGCCTGCTGCGGCCTGGTCGGCCTCAAGCCCACCCGCGGCCGGCTGGTCACCAACGCGCAGAGCGGCAAACTGCCGCTCGACATCGTCACCGACGGCGTCGTCACCCGCTCCGTGCGGGACACCGCCGCGTTCCTCGCCGCCGCCGAACGGCACCGCGCCGACCCGCAGTTGCCGCCGGTCGGCCTGGTCGAGGGCCCCGGGCGGCGCAAGCTGCGGATCGGCCTCGTGGTGGACTCGCCGATCGCCAAGACCGACGAACCCACCCGCCGCGCCGTCGAGGAGACCGCCGCCCGCCTGGAGGCCCTCGGCCACCACGTCGAACCGACGACCCTGCCCTTCGACGAGGGGTTCTCCCGCGACTTCGTCTCCTACTGGGGCTACATCGCCTGGGCGATCTCCGTCACCGGCAAGCTGATGTACGACCCCGGCTTCCGCGCCCGCGACCTCGACGGCCTCACCACCGGCCTGCGCCGGGGCTACCAGCGCGAGTTCCGCCGCACCCCGGGCGTGCTGCGCCGCTTGCGGGCCGCGGAGGCCACGTACGCGGACATCTTCCGCACCCACGACGCGGTCCTGTCCCCGGTGCTCGCCCACGTCGCCCCGCCGATCGGGCACCTGAGCCCGAACGTCGCCTTCGACGAGCTGATCGAGCGGCTGCTGCGCTACGTCGCCTTCACGCCGGTCAACAACGTCACCGGCGGCCCCGGCATCGCCCTGCCCACCGGCGCGGCCCAGAACGACCTCCCGATCGGCGTCCACCTCTCCGCCGCCCACGGCCAGGAGCGCCTCCTCCTGGAACTCGCCTTCGCCCTGGAGGCCGACCGCCCCTGGCGCCGCATCCAGGACTGAGCGGTCGGCCGCCGCGAGCGGCGCCGGACGCCGCGCGACCAGTGGGGGCCGAGCTTTCCGAGGCACTGATCCCCCCGACCCCCCGACGTGCCCGGCCCCAGCTCCTACCCGGCCGGCGCCGCCACCGCCCTGGCCGCGCGGACCTCGTGGTGGACGCGGAACAGGGCGCAGTCCGGCGGCAGCGGCGCCTCCACGGCGGCGGCGGGCAGGGCGGTGCCGGTGCGCAGCGCCTCGGCCAGGTCGCCGAGCTCGCGGGTGACCGCGGCCACCTCGGCCCGGGAGGGGACGGGCGCGCCGTGCTCGACGCGGACCCTGGTCGCGGTCGTGGTGTCGACGATCCGCTCGACGGCGATCACCAGCGGCCACCACGCCTGGGCCCGGGCACCGACCGGCGGGGGCTCGGTGAGCGCGCGCTGGAACTCGGTGCGCACGGCGGAGAGGTCCCGGTACAGGCGCCGCCGGTAGCGGGCGCGGGCGGGCTCGTCGCGGCCGGGGCCGGTGGTGAAGGCGAGCGAGACGTAGGAGGCGGTGTCGGCGACGGCCTCGGCCAGGCGGTCCCCGATGCGGGTGTGCCAGGACTCCGGCCACAGCAGGTAGCCGGCCAGCAGCGAGATGGCGCAGCCGATCAGCGAGTCGACGAGCCGGGGCAGCACGAGGTGGAAGCCCTGGTGGTTGAGCAGGTCGGAGAGCATGAGGATCACCGGTGTGATGGCCGCCGTCTGGAACGCGTACCCCTTGGCGGACAGCGCCGGGATCAGCGTCGCGAGCGCCGCCATCACCGGGACGTCCCACCAGCCGTGCGGCACCTCGGCCAGCACGGGGATCGCGATCAGCAGTCCGGCCGCGGTGCCGAAGGCGCGCAGCACCGCCCGGGAGAACACCGAGCCGAAGTCGGGCTTCATGACGAACGTGACGGTGAGCGTGACCCAGTACGAGCGGGGCACCGCGATCACCGACACCAGCACCTGCGCGAGGCCGATGCACAGCGCGAGCCGCAGCCCGTACCGCCAGGACGCGCCGGACAGCAGCAGGGCGCGCGCCGCCCGCCGGGCCCGTTCGTGCAGCCCGGCGGGCCGGCCGAGGTGGTCGTCGGCGGCGTACGGGTCCGGCGCGTCCTCCCGCACGACGGTGGCGGCGTGCCCGATGGCCTCGTCCAGCGCCCGGGTGGAAGGACCGGCGGGCTCCGGGAGCGCGGGCGCGGGGGACGGCCCGGTGCGGCCCGCCTCGACGGCGTCCGCGAGCCGCCGCACCGCCGCGGGGTAGGCGGCCGGCAGCGGGCCGAGGTCGCTCGGGCGCAGCTGGGCCGCCGAGGCCGCCTCGACCACCGGGATCACCGCGTTGAGCTGGGCGAGCAGCCGTACGAGGGTGGGCGAGCGGCCGTGCCGCCGGGCCCGTCGGGCGAGCAGCAGGTCGTAGGAGTGGTTGAGCGACTGGGTGAGGGCCTGGCGCGTCGCGTCGTAGCCGGGGGAGCCGGTGGCCTCCAGGAGCTCGGCGACGGCCCGGTACGTCCCGGCGACGACCGCGCGCTCGGGCGTGCCGCCGCGCAGCGGCCACGCGAGCAGGGTGAGGACGAGCACGACCCCGCCGCCCGCCAGGAGCAGCACCGGCGGCAGCCACCACGGGGACGGCAGCGGCAGACCCGCGCCGACCACGGCGTTGAGCAGCAGGAGCAGCCCGGACACCGACGCGACCGCGCCGATCGACGAGATCATGCCGGAGACCAGCGCGATCAGCGTGAGCGCGACGACGGCCGTCCAGCCCTCGTGGAAGACCAGGGTGCCCAGCAGGACGCCGAGGGCGCCGAACAGCTGCGGCACGGCGATGTTGAACACCCGCATCCGGTAGGCGTCCGCGGTGTCCCCGATGACGCCGGACAGCGCTCCCATCGACACCAGCGCCCCGTACCCGGGCCGTCCTGCGGCCGTCCCGACGGCGAGCGGCGCGGCGAGCGCCACCGAGGCCCGGGCGGCCGCGGCCCACGGGATCGGCGCACGGGCGGGCCGCAGCCCCGCGGTCAGCCAGCCGGGCGGGGCGAGCCGGGCGGCTCGGGAGCGGCGTGCCATGGGAAAAAACTACGGCGAACCGCCCGGCCGGGCCCCCGGAACGCGGCCTACGTCAGGAGTCGTAGCGTGAGGGGGACCGCAGACCGAAGCGTGGCACGGCGTCCGGTCACCAGGATGGGCGCGGACGATCTTCGTGCCCCCGGTGTCGCGGGGCCGGAAGGGAAGTACGGCGGATGGACGGCGTGGACGGCGTGGACGGCGCACGGAGCCGGACGGCACTGGTCGAGGACCTCATGGAGCGGTTCCCCGACGTGCCGCGCGAGGCGGTGATCAAGGAGGACCTGCTGCGCGGCGGCATGGCCTTCGACGAGTCCGCGCTGAGCGGCAGCGGCGGGGACGGCACGGGGGAGGTCAAGCCGAAGTCGTACTTCATCTTCTCCTTCGACCACCGCACCCTGCCCGAGCTCGGCGCCGCCGCGCTCAACCGGCCGCCGGAGGAGATCGTGCTGACCGGCGGTCCGTACGGGCTGCGCCGCACGGTGGTGTCGGTGCGGGTGAACCCCGACTCGCCGTACCGGGTGGGCGCGGGCGAGGACGGCGCGCTCGGGCTGTACCTGGACGGCGCGCGGATCGCGGACGTGGGCCTGCCGCCGATGCCGGACTACTACCGGCACACGCTGGAGAAGGGAAGCCGGTGATGGAGGTGGCCCCGACCATCCTGTGGGACTAGCTCCAACACCGGCTTCCGGGTCTGCCAGAACTACGGCACCAACAGGAGTGCCAGTTCTGCGACTTGGCATCCTCCCCGCTGTGCGGCGGGGATTCCCTCCGGCGCTGCGGCTGGATTGGTCGGGCGGTTACCCGCCGTCCTGGTTGGCGCTTCACGGACCCGCTCACTCGCTGGAGGTCTCCACGCCCTGCATCCGCCTACCCGGCGGCCGTACAGCAATGCCATCGCCTTGGCTGTCGTCGACGGCTCAACGAGGTTACCTCAGCAGCCTGTTACGTATCGTCACCCGCAAGGGTGATCTGTTCCCGGGGGCGAGGTGTGGGACAAGCGGCTGTTCGAGCTGCACTGCCCCGGCAAGGAGCGCTACGTCGGGCGGGACGAGTGGCACCGGCGGATCCTGGAGTCGGCGGAGGTCTTCGGGCCGTCGAACGTGATCCCCAACCTCGTCGCCGGCATCGAGATGGCGAAGCCGTTCGGGTTCGCGACGGTGGACGAGGCGATCGCCTCCACGCGGGAGGGGCTGCGGTTCTTCATGTCGCACGGCGTCGTGCCGCGCTTCACGACGTGGTGCCCGGAGCCGACGACGCCGCTCGGGAAGGGCAATCCGCTGGGCGCGCCGCTGGAGTACCACATCCGGCTGCTCCGGGCCTACCGGGCGACGCTGGAGGAGTTCGGCCTGTCGTCCCCGCCCGGCTACGGGCCCGCGGGGGCGGGGAAGGCGGTGTTCTCCGTGAGCTCCTTCATGGACTCGCTGCCGGGGTAGGCGCCCGCCGCAACGTACGGCACCCGCCGCAACGTACCGACGGCCGTCCGGGTTCACGCCCGGGCGGCCGTTTTTATGTCAATTTCCGAAACAATACCTCCGGGGTTATGTCCCTCGGCGAAACATAAAGCGAACCGTGGCGGTGGCCTTGAGCTGCGTGGATTTCCCTATTGGCAATCCGCGGTTGAGGGTTGACACCATTAGTTGGTCTAGTCCAACGTAGGTGACGCGCCGTTCGGCGACGGCTGAGGCGGGGTGAGGTGCCCTGCCGCGCCGACGAGTTGGCCGCCCGACCTGGTGAGAATTCCGGTCCATCGCGCCCGCACTCGTCCATCGGGGAAGCGCTGCGCCGAACACGAACCATGGAGTGACTTGCTCATGCCGAAGCCTGACGGATATCTGCACCGGGCCGCCTCCGAACGCCCCTACTTCTCCGCGGACGGAGAGTCCTACCTCGCGCAGACCGCCCTGCGGGACATCCGGAAGACCCGGCCGCTGCGCGTCCTGTCCGAGGAGGACCTGGAGTTCTGGCGGACGTACGGCTACGTCGTCGTGAAGGAGGCCGTCCCGGCCGACGCGGCCCGGCGCCTGCTCGACTTCGCCTGGGACTTCCAGGGCCTGTCCCCGGACCGGCCCGAGGGCTGGTACCGGGAGCGGGACTACCGCGACGAACTCGACCAGCACCTGCACATCTACGGCTTCGTCGAGGCCTACCACCACCAGCTGATCTGGGACAGCCGCCAGTCGCAGCGGGTCTACGACGCCTTCGTCGACGTGTGGGACTGCGAGGAGCTGTGGGTCACCCTCGACCGGCTCAACCTCAACCCGCCCAACGTCCGCAACCGTGACCGCGCGCTCATCGAACCCACCGACCGCGGCTTCGACATCGAGCTGCACTGGGACGTCGACACCACGCTCGGCATGCTGCCGCAGCGCGTCCAGGGCATCATCGCGCTCAACGACACCGAGCCCGACCACGGCGGCTTCCAGTGCGACCCGGAGCTGTTCCGCCGGTTCAACGCGTGGCAGGCCGCCCAGCCGGCCGACCGCGACCCGCTCCGCCCGGACGTCGACCGCACCGAATTCCCGGTCGTCCGCCCCGAGTTGCAGGCCGGTGACCTGCTGATCTGGAACGGCCTGCTGGCCCACGGCGTCGAGCGCAACACCTCCGCCGCCGGCGTCCGCGCCGTGCAGTACCTGTCGATGATGCCCGCACTGGAGGAGGCCGAGGACATGCGCCGCTCGCGCGTCGACTCCTGGCGCACCCTGAGCACGCCGGACTGGAACCGCACCCTCGTCGGCGACGCCGACAAGCCCGAGGCGCTGCGCTACGGCCCCGCCGAGCTCACGGAACTGGGCGAGAAGCTGCTCGGGCTCAGGTCCTGGAACGGCGGGGAGTCCGCTGGGGCGGGGGAGTAGCGTGCGGCGCAGAATCTGCCTGACCCTGCCGACCAACCGGGCCTGCGCCGGGACGATCGCCGCGACCGGTGCCGAAGCCGCCCACGCGGCACGGGCGTTCGACGTCGAGGTGCACCTGCTGATCCTGGACTCCGCGGACGGGCCGACGTGCGACGAGCACGCCAAGGCCGTCGCCGCGCTCCCCGCGACGGAGCACGTCGTCGTCCACCACCTCGACGAGGACACCCAGCGCGCCTTCCTGTGGGACGTCATCGTGCGCTCCGAACTCCCGGACGCGGAGCACCTGTTGGAGCTCATGCTGCCGGACGCCGTGTCCTACGGCGCCTGCACCAACCGCGCGTTCCTGATCGCCGCCGCCCTCGGATGCACCTCCGTGCACCGCCGCGACTCCGACAGCCGCTACCAACTCCTCGACGGTGAACCGGTGTTTCCGGTCGACCACGAACTCGCCACCCTCGGCCGGCGGGCCGCCGACGCGGCCGGATCCGTCACCGGGAACACCCTCGACCCGGCCCACGCGGACAAGCCGGTCAGCCTCGTCGGCGCCTCCTTCATCGGTGAACCCTCCGTCGACATCGGCGAGATGCGCGAAGCCGACCCCGACGTCCACCGCGAGGTCGTCGGCCTCTGGGCGCCCACCGGCGCCACCGAGGAGGAGCGGCGCGAACTCGTCGCCGAATCCTTCGCCGGGGCCGGCACCGAACCGTTCACCCACGACCGCGCCGTCCTCGACCTGCCCGACATCTGGCGCGTCGACATGTGCAACATCGCCCTCGACCGCGAGGTCTACGAGCGCGTCCCGCTGCCGCCCGCCACCGCGACCATCGGCAGCGACTACTTCCTCCTGCACCTCGTCCGCGACGCCACCCTGCCCGGCGTCGTCCACAACCGGCACATCGTCAACTACTACACACCGGAACGGCGCACCGGCGCCGGCTTCACCGCCTACCAACTGCGCTTCGCGAAGTTCCTGCTCTCCATGCTCTACCTCTACCCGGTCTACTCCGAGATGGAGGCCGCCGGCGACGCCCTGCTCGACGCCGGCCACCGCGTGCGCGCGGACGTCATCGCCGACGCCGCCCGCCGCAGCGCCGCGACCGACCGCGCGGAGAACCACCGACGGCTCGCCGTCCTCGACCGCTGCTACCGCCAACTGGGCGGCAAGTACGCCGAGTTCGCCGACCACCTGGCACCCCTGCGGGCGGACCTGCTCGACGAGGCGCAGGCGGACATCGAGGACTTCGCGCTGCTGACCGACGCGTGGGGTCCGCTCGTACGGGCGAGCCGGGCCACCCCAGCCGACCGGCTGCCGTGCTAGCGACCAGGAGCCGCACCCACATGTCACGCGAGACTGCCGAACCGGCCGCGAAGCTCCATACGACCGTGCACCCGCACGCCCCGCATCGCTCCTCCCTCCAGGGCGCCCTCCCGCAGGGCCCCGACGCACCCGCCCCCGTCCACGACCCCTCGGCACTGCGCGCCGCGCTCGCCGCCGCCACCGACGACCGGATCATCTACGACCTCGACGGCATCGCCGCCCAGTACGCCGCCCTGACGGCCGAACTCCCGGGCGCCGACGTACGGTTCGCCCTCAAGGCCTGCCCGGTCGACGAGGTCCTCGCCCGCCTGGCCGGCCTCGGCGCCGGCTTCGACGCGGCCTCCCCGCAGGAGATCGCCCAGGCGCTGCGCACCGGCGTGGGCGCCGGGCGGATCCACTACGGCAACACCGTCAAGTCCGACGCGAACATCGCCGAGGCCTACCGGCTCGGCGTGCGCGACTTCGCCACCGACTGCCTGGAGGACGTCGAGGCGATCGCCGAACACGCCCCCGGCTCACGGGTGTTCTGCCGCCTGGCGACCACCGGGGAGGGTGCGCTGTGGGGCCTCAGCCGCAAGTTCGGCTGCTCGCCCGAGGACGCCGTCCGGGTGCTGGAGGCGGCCCGCGCGGCCGGCCTGACCCCGTCCGGCCTGTCCGTGCACGTCGGCTCGCAGCAGATGACCGCCGAGGCCTGGCACGCCGCGATCGACGCGCTGGCCGCCGTCGTCGAGGCGCTCAACTGGCGGGGCATCACGCCCGCGACCATCAACCTCGGCGGCGGCCTCCCGGCCCTCGGGGTGCTCGACCGGAGCGGCCGGCCGCTGCACCCGCCGCTGGACAAGATGTTCGCCGTCATCCGCGAAGGCATGGACCGGCTGCGCGAACTCTCCTCCGGACCGGTGGAGTTCATCATCGAGCCCGGCCGCCACCTGGTCGCCGACCACGGCGCGATCCGCGCCCACGTCGCCCGGCTCACCTCCCGCCGCCAGCTCGACGGCACCCGCGAGGACTGGCTCTACCTGAGCTGCGGCAAGTTCAACGGCCTGTACGAGATGGACGAGCTGCAGTACCGCCTGGAGTTCCCGACCCACCCCGGCGGCCAGTTCGTCAACGCCGTCGTCGCCGGCCCGACCTGCGACAGCGACGACGCGTACCGGGTGCTGGAGGACGGACTCGTCCGGGTGCCCCGCGCGATCGCCTCCGGCGACCCGGTGTGGGTGCACGCGTGCGGCGCGTACGCGACCGCCTACGCCACCCGCGGGTTCAACGGCTTCGAACCGCTCCCGTACAGCTGCATAGGAGGCGGCGAGTGAGCGCCGACATCCGGATCCGCCCGGTGCGGGAAGGGGACTGGGACGCCATCGTCGCCCTGGAGGCCCGCGCCTACGCCGACCACGGCCTCTCCGAGGGCCGCGAGGCGCTGCGCTCCCGGCACGCCGCTTCGCCCGGCACCTGCTACGTGCTGGAGCACACCGGCGGCGTCGGCGGCTACCTGCTCGCCCTGCCCTACCCGCTGTTCCGCAGCCCGGACCTGAGCCTCGGCGAACGGCCGGGAGTCGCGCGGCCGGGCGCGAGGCCCAGCAACCTGCACGCCCACGACCTGGTGATCGCCGAGGAGTTGCGCGGCCGGGGCCTCGCGCCGGGCCTGATGCGCCACCTGCACGACACCGCGCGGACGGCCGGCTACCGGACGGTCTCGTTGGTCGCCGTCCTCGGCGCCCAGGCCGTGTGGGCCCGGCTCGGCTACCGCGCCCGGCCCGAGATCGGCCTGCCGGAGAGCTACGGGCCCGGGGCCGTCTACATGGCGATGCCGCTGCGGCCCGCCGGCGCTCACGCCCTCACCGACCTCACCGCCGTCCCCACCCTCGCCACCGAACTGGGCTGATGCACATGATCCGCGTCCGCGACGACTTCCGCCGGCACCAACTCGCCATCGCCGCACTGTTCTTCGTCCTCGGCTTCCAGTACGCGACCTGGGTCTCCCGGGTGCCCGCGCTCAAGGCCAGGCTCGACCTGAGCGAGGCGCAGATCGGGCTGCTGCTGATGACCTGCGGGGTCGGCGCGGCGGTGTCCTTCCCGCTGGTCGCCGTGCTGATGCGGCGGGTCGGCTCCCGGCTGCTGTCGGTGCTGTCCGCGCTGGTGCTCGGCGGGGTGCTGCTCGCGCTGTCGGCGGTGCCGAACTACGCCGTCACGCTGCTGGTGCTGTTCTGCGACGGCATCGCGGTCGGCTGCCTGAACGTCGCCATGAACGCCCAGGGCGCGGCGCTGGAGACCCGCTTCGGACGCACGACCATGTCCCGCCTGCACGCGACGTTCAGCGCGGGCTCGCTGCTGGCCGCGCTGCTCGCCTCGGCCGTCACCGCGGCCACCGACACCATGGCGGTGCACTTCGGCGTCGCGGTCGCGGTGCTGGTCGCGCTGGTCGCGCTCGCGCGCCCGGCGCTGCTGGCGGAGGACCCCGCCGCCCAGGAGGAGGCCGCCCCGGGGAAGAAGGACCGCCGCCGGTTCGCCCTCCCCGCGATGGCGACGCTGTGGATGGGCCTCGCGATGGTCTTCGGCACCGTCACCGAGGGCGCCATGAACGACTGGTCGGCGCTCTACCTCAAGGACGTCGTCGAGGCGAGCGCCGGCATCGCGCCGCTGGGCATCGCCGTCGTCTCGGTCATGATGGTGCTCGCCCGGATCTTCGCCGACGGCTGGCGCACCCGCTTCGGCGACGGCCGGATCGTCCGCGCCGGCAGCCTGCTGGCCGCCGCCGGCCTCGCCCTCGCGCTGCTCTCCGGCGGCGTGGTGCCGACCCTCCTCGGCTTCGCGTGCGTCGGCCTCGGTGTCGCCGCCGTCACCCCGTGCGTCTACGTCGCCGCGGCCCGCCGGGGCTCCGACGCGCTGTCCCTGGTGGCCGCCATGGGCACCACCGGCCTCCTCGCCGGCCCCGCCGTGATCGGCTTCATCGCCGACGGCGCCGGCCTGGTCTGGGGCATGGCCGCCGTCGCGGCCTCGGCCGGGGTCGTCTCCCTGTGCGCCCTCCGGATCCAGTGGCCCGCCCCGGCCGCCGCCGACCCGCTCGACGCCCGCCTCGCCCCCGACGCGACCTGACGGTCGCCTCCTGAACCTCGCCCGGCACGCCGACGCCCCCGTCGTGGACGTGCCGGGCGAGTACGTTTCGCGGCGCCCCTGCTCAGCTGCCCGCGCTCAGCCGTCCGCGCTCAGCCGTCCGCCGGGGCCGGCCCGACGGCGGTCCCGGTGATGGCGTGCCGGGCCAGCCGGTCGCGCAGGCGGGTGAGCCGGGCGATCTCGGCGTCCAGCGCGGCCAGCCGGCGGGCCACCACCGGGGCGAAGGTCTCCGGTGCCGGCGGTTCGCCGGCGCAGCGGTGCGGCGCGTCCGTGTCGAGCAGGTCGAGCCGGTGCGCGCGGGCGGCGACGTCCTCGACGGTCAGGCCGAGTGCCAGCAGCTCCCGGATCGCCCGGATCCGGACGATCTCGGCCCGGCCGTACTCGCGCTGGCCCGAGGGCGAGCGGGGCGGTGGGCTGAGCAGGCCCCGCTGTTCGTAGAAGCGCAGCGCCCTGGGCGTGGTGCCCGCCGCCGCCGCGGCGTCGCCGATTCGCATTCCCGTCCTCCCGCCGTCACCGTGCACGTCCACCGCTCGCCTGCAGGTCGCCTGCAGGTCGACTGCCGGCCGCCTACAGCTCGCCTAGAGCTCGACGATCAGGGCCCCGAAGGCGTCCCCGTCGATCAACCGACGCAACGCCGCCGGCGCCCGATCGATGCCCGCGATCCGCGTGTGCGGGAAGGAGATGAGGCCCGCGCGCAGCCAGGCGCCGAAGCGCTCGCGCCACTCGGCGTCGAGGCCCGGGTGGTCGGCACCCCGGAATCCGCGCAGCGTCACGCCCTTGACGATCAAGGGGAGGCCGTCCAGGACCGTCGGGGCGGTGCCGCCCCGCCCGTCCGGCGCGAGCTGCCCCGACAGCGCCCCGACCAGGGCGAACCGCGCGCCCGGCCGGGCCGCCGCCGCGGCGGCCGTCAGCTGCTCGCCGCCGACCGTGTCCAGCAGCACGTCGATCCCGTCCGGCGCGGCCCCGGCGAGCTGCTCCGCGAACGGCCGCCCGCCGCGCACCAGCACGGCGTCGTAGCCGAACTCGGCGGTGAGCCGGGCGGCCTTGGCGGGCGAGCCGGTGGTGCCGATCACCCGGGCCGCGCCGAGCAGCCGGGCCACCCGGCCGGCCAGGCTGCCGACCGCCCCCGCCGCGCCGGTCACCAGTACGACGTCGCCCTCCCGCACCCCGGCCGTGCGGGCCAGCCCGCCGTAAGCCGCGACGCCGGGGGAGAGCAGGGCGACCGGGTCCGGCAGGCCGGCGCCGACGGGCGTGAACGCGGTGGCGTCCGCGACCGCGTGCTCCCGCCAGCCGTGCATGTGCGTGACCAGGTCACCCGGGCGCAGCGGGCCGTCCGAGGGCGCGGTCAGCACCTCGCCGAGGGCCGGCCCGAACAGCGCGTCCCCGGGCCGGATCGGGGGCAGCGGCAGGCCGCCGGCCTCGCGGCCGATCAGGGTGCGCAGGCCGGGGAAGACCAGGAAGGCCCGGTTGCGGACCAGCACCTCGCCCGGTCCGGGGGCCGGCAGCGGCTCCTCGACGACGGCGAAGTGCCCGGGCTCGGGCAGTCCGGCGGGGTCGGCGGTCAGCCGGACGACGCGGGTGGTGGCGGGCAGGGCCATGGCGGGCCTCCTCGGGCGGGCGCGGCGGGCTCTCCGCCGCGGTGCCGGGACGCTAAACCCTGACGTGCGGGTCAGGGGCAAGCCCGGGAAGCGCTCTGACGGGCCGTCTTCTAGAGTCGCCGTGGAACGCGTGTACGAGATCCAGAGCCGCACCGAGAGGCAGTACCGCCATGAACGAGCAGGCGCCCGAGCCGTTCGAGCCCGTCGACGAGGACTGGGGGACGGCGCTCGCCGTCGTCGCGCACCCCGACGACATGGAGTACGGCGGGGCCGCCGCCGTCGCCCGCTGGACGGGGCAGGGCAAGAAGGTGGTCTACGTGATGGTCACGAGCGGCGAGGCCGGGATCGACTCGATGGGCCCCGAGGAGTGCGGGCCGCTGCGCGAGGCCGAGCAGATCGCCTCGGCGGCCGTGGTCGGCGTCGACACCGTCGAGTTCCTCGGCCACCCGGACGGCGTGCTGGAGTACGGGCTGCCGCTGCGCCGCGACATCGCCCGCGCGGTGCGCCGGCACCGGCCGGACATCGTGATCACGAGCAACTTCCGCGAGACGTACGGCGGGACGATGCTCAACCAGGCGGACCACGTCGCGGTCGGCCGGGCCACCCTGGACGCCGTCCGGGACGCGGGCAACCGGTGGGTGTTCCGCGAGCTGGCCGAGGAGGGGTACGAGCCGTGGAACGGCGTCCGGCAGGTCTGGGCGGCCGCCTCGCCGGAGGCCCGGCACGCGGTGGACACCACGGACACCTTCGACCTGGGCGTCGCCTCGCTGCGGGAGCACAAGGCGTACCTCGCCGGGCTGGGCGGCCCGATGGCGGACCCGCGCGAGTTCCTGGAGGGCTTCGGCCGGGGCGCGGGCAGCCGGCTCGGGGTGCGCTTCGCCGTGCCGTTCGAGGTGTTTCCGCTGCGCTAGTCCGCGTTCGTGCCGTCCTCGGAGTCCTCGGTGCCCTCGGAGCCCTCGGAGCCCTCGGAGCCCTCGGCGTCTTCGGCGTCCTCGCGGCGCCGGCGCCGGTAGCGCACCACCTGGCGCGCCAGGAGGGCGGCGACGAGGACCCCGAGCCCGACCGCGAACCAGAGCTGGTAGCGGATCGCCGTGCGGTACACCGTGCCGATGTTGGCGCCGGCGACGAACCCGAACGTCCCCCACGCGGCCGTCCACAGCGCCGCGCCGATGACGTTGAAGACCGCGAACCGCCGCCAGGGCATCTCGGTGGTCCCGGCGATGATGCCGTTGGTCTGGCGCAGCCCGTCCACGAAGCGGGCCACCGCGACGACCTTCCCGCCGTGCGCGGCGAAGAAGCCGTCCGCGCGCTCCATCCGGGCGGGGGTGAGCAGCACGTACCGGCCCCAGCGGTGGACGAACGCGCGCCCGCCGGTGCTGCCGATCAGGTAGCCGAGGGAGTTGCCGAGCGTTGCGGCGACGAAGGCGATCACCAGGACGGCGGCGAAGTCGAGGTGCCCGGTGCCGGCGTAGACGCAGGCGAGCACGAGGATGGTCTGCCCGGGCACCGGGATGCCGCAGTTGTCGAGCAGCACGAGCAGCGCCACCGCCAGGTACCCGTAGTGGTCCAGCAGTGGCGCGAGCCCGGCCAGTGCCCCGGGCAGCGGGGTCGCGGGGGTGGACACCGCTCCTCACCACCTCGCCCGGGTCGGGGGCGGGGCGGCGGGTGCGTCGGTCAGCGGTCCGCCAGACGGGGTTCGATGTTGCAGTCGGGGCCCGGGTAGACGAGTCCCTCGTGGCCGTCCTCGAAGCGCACCACGTACGGCGGTTCGCCGTTCGTGCCGCGCACCTCGATGATCTCGCCCTTCTGGTCCGTCATGCCCACCGACCTGCTGTGGATGTGGAGCTGGTCACCTACTGCCGCGTGCATGGGTCTGCTCCTCGGGTCGCGGTGGCCGCGTCGGCGGCCGGTCTGCCTTCCACTGTGCTGCGCGGTGAGCGGCCCCGCAACGGCTCGGGCGGACGGGACGGGACGGGGCCCGCGTGGTGCTACGCGAGCTGCTCCGCCAGGTAGCTGCGCACCAACCGCTTGCATTCGGAGATCAGCGCCGGGTCCCCGTCCGGGTCGCCCCGGAAGGCCAGCTTGAGGACCGCGTCGGCGGCCTCCAGAGCCACCCGCAGGGCGAGCGTGAGGGCGGCCGGGTCGCTCGCCGCGAAGAGCTCGCCGCCGAGCGCCTGCAGGCGCAGCGCGACGGCGGTGTTGTTGTCCACGCCCGCGTCGAGCAGGTGCCGTTCGTCGCGCAGACCGGACGGGACGGCGGCGCCGGCGAGCCCGAAGTCGAGCTGCCCGAAGCCGGGCACGGCGCGCTTCATCGCGACGAACTCCTCCACCGCGAGGTCGGTGAAGCGGGCCGGGCCGACCGGGGCGGCCTGCGCGAGCCGGCCGTCCAGGCGCTGGAGGTAGTGGTCGAGGTTGCGGCTCGCGAGCGCGGCGAGCAGGTCCTCCTTGCCGGCGAAGAACTGGTACAGGGTGCCGATCGGCACCTGGGCGCGGGCGGCGACCTCCTTGGTTGTGAGCGCGGTGGGGCCGACCTCGTCGAGCAGCCCGGCGCAGGCGTCCAGGATGCGGCCGTACCGCTCCTGGCTGCGCTGCTGGACGGGCTTGCGCCGTCCGGGGGGTACGTGACTCCACGTGTTCGCGCTCATAGGGCTCACTGTGCCGCATTCGGCCAGGTGGGGGCGAATCAACGGGGGGAGGGGCGGGACCCCGCGCGGGGCCCCGGGGAAATGATTGACAAACTCAACCTTTCACGTCTAGCGTCGGTATTGCTTCAAGTGATGAAACATCGATGTGCGCAAGCCATCCCGAAGGACCGCGAGAACCCCATGACCGCACTGTCCGGACCCTCCGCCCACGCCTCCGCCGAGGACATCCCCGCCGCCGTCGCCCGGCTGCGGGCCGCGTTCGACACCGGCCGCACCCGCCCGCTCGCCGACCGCCTCGACCGGCTCGCCGCCCTGCGCGCCCTGCTCACCGAGCAGGCCGAGGTGTTCCAGGAGGCTCTCCGCGCCGACCTCGGCAAGAGCGCCGCCGAGTCCTACCGCAGCGAGATCGGCTTCACGCTCAACGAACTCGACCACACCGTCGCGCACTTGGCCGAGTGGCTGCGCCCGCGCCCGGCCGCCGTCCCGGAGCCGTTCCGGCCCGCCGAGGCCACCGTCGTCCGTGACCCGCTGGGCGTCGTGCTGATCATCGCGCCGTGGAACTACCCGCTCCAGCTGGCCCTGTCGCCGCTGGTCGGCGCCCTGGCCGCCGGGAACACCGCCGTCGTCAAGCCCAGCGAGCTCACGCCGGCCACCTCCGCGGCCATCGCCGAGCTGCTGCCGCGCTACCTGGGCGAGACCGTCGCCGTCGTCGAGGGCGCCGTTCCGGAGACCACCGCGCTGCTGGAGCAGCGCTTCGACCACATCTTCTACACCGGCAACGGCACCGTCGGCCGCATCGTCATGGCCGCCGCGGCCCGGCACCTGACCCCGGTCACCCTCGAACTCGGCGGCAAGAGCCCGGTCGTGGTCGAGCCCGGCGCGGACCTCGCCGTCACCGCCCGCCGGATCGCCCGCGGCAAGTTCCTCAACGCCGGCCAGACCTGCGTCGCCCCGGACTACGTGCTCGCCGTCGGCGATACCGCCGCCGAGCTGGAGAAGGAACTCGCCGCCGCCGTCCACGAGTTGTACGGCGACGACCCGGCCGCGGCCGAGCACTACGGGCGCATCGTCAGCGAGCGCCACTTCGATCGGCTCACCGCGTTCCTCGGCGACGGCCGGACGGTCACCGGCGGCGCCCACGACCGCGCGGCCCGCTACCTCGCCCCGACCGTCCTCGCCGACGTCGAGCCCACCGCCCCGGTGATGCAGGACGAGATCTTCGGCCCGATCCTGCCCGTCCTCACCGTCCCCGACCTGGACGCGGCGATCGCCTTCATCAACGAGCGCGACAAGCCGCTCGCCCTGTACGCCTTCACCGAGTCGGCCGAGACCAAGCGCCGCCTGGCCGAGGAGACGTCGTCGGGCGCGCTCAACTTCGGCCTGCCGGTCCTGCACCTGGCGATGCCCGAGCTGCCGTTCGGCGGCGTCGGCGGGAGCGGCATGGGCCGCTACCACGGCGAGTACTCGATCGACACGTTCAGCCACCTCAAGGCCGTCGTCGACAAGCCCCTCGTCTGAGCCCCTGAGCCCCTCACCCCTTCCACCTCCCTGGAGACCACACCGATGACCCCGCTCGACCACAGCGCCGCCGTCGCCGCCGAGACCGCCCGCTTCGTCGGCGCCGTGCGGGCCGCCGACCCGGCCACCCCGGTGCCCACCACCCCCGGGTGGACCCTCGCCGACCTCGTCCAGCACGCGGGCAGCGTCCAGCGCTGGTTCACCGTCCTGCTGCGGCAGCGGATCCAGGAGCGGCCCACCAGCCGGGATGTCGACCTCAAGCTGCCCGGGCGGGCCGAGGCGTTCCCCGACTGGCTGGCCGACGCGGCGGCCGAGGCAGGCGAGGCCTTCGCGGCGACCGACCTCGACGCCCCGATGTGGGCCTGGGGCGCCGACCAGCACGCCCGCTTCTGGGTGCGCCGGATGCTGTTCGAGACCCTCGTCCACCGCGTCGACGCCGAGCTCGCCCTCGGCGGCAAGGCGGACATCGCCCCGGAGCTCGCCGCCGACGGCGTCGACGAGTTCCTCACCAACCTGCCGTACGCGGCCTTCTTCGCCCCGGGCACCGCCGAGCTCCGCGCCGAGGACCGCACCATCCGCTTCGCCCGCACCGACGGCGACGGCACCTGGCTCGTCCGCCTCCGCCCCGACGGCTTCGGCCTCGACCGCGACGCCGCGCACGTCCCGGCCGACGCGACCGTCTCCGCCACCGCCGCCGACCTGCTGCTCCTCCTGTACGGCCGGGTCGACCGCGCCTCGGAGGGCGTCGCCGTCGCGGGCGACGAGGCACTGCTCGCGCTCTGGTTCGCCAACTCGGCCTTCTGACCGGCCAGGTGGGGTCCGCCGGTCGGCGGACCCCACCGCCGGTCGCCTCAGGCGTTCGCGCCGCTCATCGGCCCGTCCGGCACGGCCGGCACGGCGGCCGGCTGCTCCGCCCCGGTCGACGCCTGCTCCGGCCCGGCCGCCGGCTGCTCCGCCTCGGCGGCCGCCTGCAGGTAGCCCGCGAGGCGGTTCCGGAGGTCCGTCGTCCAGAAGTCGTCGTCGCCGTCGTCGTCCTCGGGGACCGTCCGTTGATTCCGGGCCATCGCCCGGAGCAGATCGATGCCCAGACCCGCGTTCCCGTGCTCCTCGCAAGCCTTGTGGAACCGGACGAGGTGCCCGACGGGCGCGGAGCTGGCCATGGCGGTCAGGAGGCCCGACCGCTCCCCGCTCGGCTCGTCCTGGTCGGCGATCCAGCGGAAGAGGTCGATCGGCCGGCGCACGCAGGCGAGGGCGTACTCGACCGTGATCCCGTCGTGCAGGCGGCGTCGGTCCCTGAACTCCCGGGCGAGGGCCATGACGTCGCGGACCGGGTGGCCGAGCGCGACCTGCTCGATGAGGTTGTCCGCGGCCTCGTCCTGGTCGGCGTCCCGCAGGTAGGAGACCGCCTCGCACATGCCCGTCAGATCGCCCGTGCCGCCCCTCTCCCGCAGTTCGAGCTCGGCGTTCGTCGCGCGCGTGAGCTCGTCGAGGGTCCGGGCGTACACCTCGCGCAGGCGCAGGACGGCTCCGGCCTGGCGGATCTGGTCCTCCAGCTGTGCGATGCGGTCGAGAGCGGCGTCCCGCTGCTCGGTCAACCCGCGGACTTCCTCCCGGCTCCGGGAGGTCAGGTGTTCCAGGGCCTCCTCCGCGTTCCGCCGGAGCTCGCGTTCGTCCCGGAGCTCCTGCTGGAGGCCGTCCATCTCCCGGAGCGCCCGGGCGCGGTGCAGGTCGAGGTCCTCACGCGCGTCGGCGAGCTCGAACTCGCGGGCCTGGAGCGGGCTTCGCGCGCGGGCCGCCGCGTACATCAACGCCCGGGTCGCCGCGACCTCCTCGGGGGAGACGCAGGTGCCCTCCTGCTCGGCGATCAGCTCGTGGAGCCGCGCGGCGAGCTCCCGGCGGGGCACCTCACGGCCGTTGAAGAACTTCGACAGGCGGGTCCGGTCGACCCGCAGTCCGTCGCCGCTCAGCCGCCCGGCCAGTTCCTCCGACGAGAGCCCGATGCGTCCCCGCAACTCCCGCAGACGCTGCGCACAGCGCCGCTCCGGCTCCGACAGCCGTTCGTCCAGCGGGGACAACCCCCGTGGTGCGGGCATCTGCTCCCGCGTCACGCCGTGCCTCCTCCATGTTGTGCGGCCGGCATCTTGCGTCGGGCCGACGCACGATGCCGTTGCGACCTGACGCAACCACCGTGCTGGCCATTGTGATGGGACCGTCCCCCGTTGGTACCGTCTACGGAGATTCGAGTGCGCCGAAAGCGACGTTCCCCGCGCCCGTTCCTGGAGTTCCGGGTAGGAGGCTTCCGCCTGACCCTCCAGTCCCGCCCGCGCCGGCTGGTCCTGCTGCTCGGACCCGCGGTCAGCGTGACGGCCGGGTGGCTGGCGCTCCGCAGGTAGTGGACGGACGTCCCGCCGTGCTCGATATTGATCAGTCCATGGCAAATTGCGCAGCTTCGCGCAGGTCGCGATCCCGGGCTGTCCGGCCGGTCGTTCGGGAATCGCCCAGGGCTGCGCAGGTGTCGTGCCCCGGGGCTACACTCCGGTCATGCTCAAAGCTGATCGCGCCGCACGGATCCTGTCCCACATCTCGGAGGCGGGAAGCGCGGACGTGCACGCGCTCGCCGGGCTGCTCGGGGTGTCGGGGGCCACGGTCCGCCGGGACCTCCAGGAGCTGCACGACCAGGGTCTGCTGCACCGCACCCGCGGCGGGGCCGTCACCGGGGCGGTCAACCTCGAACTGCCGCTGCGGCACCGCAGCGAGAAGCAGCAGGAGGAGAAGCGCCGGATCGCCCGCGCCGCGGCCGAACTCGTGCCCGAGGGCGCGGTCGTGGGCCTCACCGGCGGCACGACGACGAGCGAGCTGGCCCGGGTGCTGGCCGAGCGCGGCGGCGTCACCGTCGTGACCAACGCCGTCAACGTCGCGGCCGAGCTCATCGTCCGCCCCGAGATCCGCCTGGTGGTGATCGGCGGCATCGCCCGCTCGGCGAGCTACGAGCTGATCGGCCCGGCGGCCGAACGGATGCTCTCCCACTACCACTTCGACGTCTCGTTCGTCGGCGTCGACGGCCTCACCCCGCACGAGGGCTGCACGACGCACGACGAGATGGAGGCCCAGACCGACCGCGCGTTCCTGCGCGGCAGCGCGCGGTCGGTGGTCCTGGCGGACAGCACCAAGGTCGGCCGGGTCACCTTCGCGTCGATCTGCCCGCTCGCCGAGGTGCACGACATCGTGACGGACACCGGCATGACGGACGCCCAGGAGAAGGCCATCGCGGACTGCGGGGTGCGCGTCCAGCGGGTCTGAACACCTATCCTGGAGAAGCTACTTGACGGAGCCGGCGGTCAGGCCCGAGACGACGTGCCGTTCGATCACCGCGAACAGGACGACGACGGGCACGATCGCGACGAGCGACGCGGCGAACACCTGGTTCCACTGCACGCTGTAGGCGCCGATCATGTTGTTGATGCCGACGGTCAGCGGCTGCCGGTCCGGGGAGGTCGTCAGGGTCAGGCCCATGATGAACTCGTTCCAGGCCGCGATGAACGTGAAGATCACCGCCGTCACCACCCCCGGCAGCGCCAGCGGCAGCGTGACGCGCCACAGCGCGCCCAGCCGCCCGGTGCCGTCGATCCGGGCCGCCTCCTCCAGCTCCACCGGGATCGCGGCGATGTAGGCGCTCAGGATCCAGATCGCGAACGCCAGGTTGAACGCGGCGTTGGCGAGCACCAGCACGAGGACCGTGTCCAGCAGGTCGAGCGCGTAGAACTCCCGGTAGAGGCCCACCTGGAGCGCCGTCGGCTGGAACATCTGCGTGACGAGCACCAGCAGCAGGAACGCCCGGCGCCCCCGGAAGCGGACCCGCGCCGTGTAGTACGCGGCGGGCAGTGCGACCAGCAGCACCAGCAGCGTCGAGCCGCCCGCGACCACCAGGGTCACCTGGAGGTTCTGGCCGAGTGTCGTGTCCCGCCACACCGCGGTGAACGACGACCAGTCGAAGCGGCCCGGCAGGTAGCCGTTGTCGCGCAGCTCGCCGGCCGGGCGGCCCGCCGTGACGAGCATCTCCAGGTACGGCAGCAGGAACAGCGCTGCCAGCGCCCAGGCGGCGGCGGCCGGCAGCAGGGTACGGGGGTCGAAGCGTTTCACTGGCCCTGCTCCTCGTTCCAGCGGCTGACCTTGAGGAAGAGCAGCACCATGACGATGACGGCGGCGAAGTTGACGACGGACATGGCGGCGGATTCGGCGACGTCGTAGCCGCGCAGCATGTACATGAACACGGTGGTGGTGGCGGTGTCGGCGTTGGGTCCGCCCTGGGTCATGCCCCAGATGACGGGGAAGGAGTTGAAGACGTTGATGAGGTTGACGACGAGGGCGACGAGGAAGGCCGGGCGCAGCAGGGGCAGGGTGACGAGTCGGTAGGTCTGTCGGGGGGTGGCGCCGTCGACGCGGGCGGCTTCGTAGACCTCGGTGGGGATGGTCTGGAGGCCGGCGAGGAGGGTGTAGGTGGTGAAGGGGAGGGAGACGAAGACCGCGACGGCGATGAGCCAGGGTTTGGCGTGGGTGGCGTCGCCGAGCCAGGCTTGTGGGTGGTCGATGAGGCCGAGGTCGAGCAGGAGGCGGTTGAGGACGCCGGCGACCTGGTCGAGCATCCAGCGGAAGCCGATCGCGGTCATGAGGACGGAGGCGGCCCAGGGGGCGATGAGGGCCCAGCGGGTGATCCGTCGGCCGGGGAATTCCTGGTTGAAGAGCTGGGCGAGGGCGAGGGAGAGCAGCATGGTCAGGCCGACGACGGCGACCGTCCAGAGCACCGTCCAGCCGAGCACGTCGGGCAGGCGCGGGTCGGCGAACAGTTTGCGGTACTTGGCCAGGCCGGCCGCGCCGTGGTCGGTGCCGGTGGTGTCGATGCGCCGCAGCGAGGTGCGGACCATCTCCACCACCGGCCAGACGACCACGGCGAGGATCAGCAGGACGGCGGGCGCGATCCACGGCACCGGGCCGAGACGGCGCAGGGGGTCCCGGTGGCGCAGCGGGTCCCGGCGGCGCGGTGGGTGCGGCACGGTCACTGGCCGGCCTGGACGGCGGCCTGCTGGAGCGCGTCCAGCGCCTTCTTCGGGTCGCTGACGGCGGTGCCGATCTGCGTCTTGACCTGGGCCGAGACGCCCGGCCAGGTCGGGTCGCTGAGCGGGTAGAAGGTGGCGGTCGGCAGGATGCGCAGGAAGGGCGCGAGCGCCTGCTCGTCGGGGTCGGCCTGGAGGGCGGTGAGCGCGGACTTCGTGACCGGCAGCAGGCTGTACTCCTTGGCGAACTTCACCGCGTTGTCCTTGGCGTAGGCGAAGTCGAGGAAGGCCTTGACCTGCTCCTTGTGGCCGCCCTTCTTGAAGGCCATGACCCAGTCGGCCACCCCGAGCGTGGACGGGCTCGCGCCGTCCTTCCCGGGCATCGCGGTCCAGCTGACGTCCATGGTCTTGACGTCGCCCAGCAGGGTGGGGATGCCGTTGAGCATGCCGACCTTGCCGGACGCGAAGTCCTTGGTGAGGTCGGTGCGGTTGACGGCCGCCGGGCTCTGCTCGGTCAGGCCCGCGTCGACCCAGGACTTCAGCTGGGTGAACGTGGCCACGTTGGCGGGGGAGTTGATGGCGTACTTGCAGCCCGCGTCCTGGTAGCCGCCGTGGTTGCCGAGCATCCAGATGAACGACTCGCCCTGCGCCTCCTCCTTGCCGAGCGGCACCCCGAGCGGCACCTCGACGCCCGCCTTCTTGAGGGCGGTCGCGGCGGCGGTGACGTCGTCCCAGGTCTTCGGCGGATTGGCGGGGTCGAGACCGGCCTTGCGGAAGAGCGCGTTGTTGATCAGGAACATCCGGGCGCTGGAGACGAACGGGACGCCGTACTGGGTGCCGTCCTGCACGCCGGCCTTCGCGAGGGCCGGGACGAAGTCGTCGGCGGTGGCGGCGGAGAGGACGTCGCCCGCCGGGTAGAGCATGCCGTTCTTCGCGTAGTCGGCGTAGCCGCCGGTCTGCAGGAGGTCGGGCTGGTTCCCGTTCTGGACCATGGTCTTGACCTGGGTGTCGAGGTCGTTCCAGTTGATGACCTGGAGGTCCACCCTGACCTTGGGGTTCTGCTGCTCGAACGCGGATATGACGCCCTGCCAGTACGCCTGGCTCGGGTTCTGCCCGTTGGAGCCGTAGTCGGCGGCGACGAACCGGATCGTGGTGACGCCGTCGGCGGACGTGCCGCCGGAGCCGGAGCCCTTGCTGCACGCCGACAGGGCGAGCGTGCCGGCCAGGGTGGCCGCCGACAGGGCGAGGAGAGGCCGCTTCATGTGCAGGACCGCCTTTGCGAGTCTACGAACTGCGTGAAGTTGTGCGATCGCGCAGATCACCAATCAAGTTCGATCAGTAGCGTGCCCAGAGTGTGCCCCGTTGGCGATGGCCATGACGGGCGCGTTATCGAAGTGTTGCCGTACGGGCCGTGGCGAGAAGGCACCCTTCCGTGTGACTGGAACTGCGTGTAGCCTCGCCGCCGGTTGCTCAATCTTGATCTGTTGGGCGTGAAGTGCGGCAGATTTGAGCAGAAGTGCCGTGGGAGCTGTTGGCGCCGTAGGCGGGGAGGCCCTTGTGAGTCACGTCAACCAGAGTCACGTCAACCGGAGTCACGTCAACCGGAGTCACGTCAATCGGAGTCACGTCGAGCGTGAGATCGCGGATCAGCCGGACTGCTGGCGGCGGGCGTCGGAACTGGACCCGGCCGGGCTGCCCGAACCGGGCGAGCGGGTGGCCGTCATCGGCTGCGGCACCTCGCTCTACGTCGCCCAGGCCTACGCGGCGCTGCGCGAGGCCGCCGGCCACGGCGAGACGGACGCCTTCCCGGCCTCCGAGTACCCGGCCGACCGCCGCTACGACCGGCTCCTCGCCCTCAGCCGCTCCGGAACCACCACCGAGGTGCTGACCGCGCTCGCGCGCGCCGACCGCACACCCCGCACCGCGATCACCGGCGACCCCACGACCCCGATCAGCGCCGTCGCCGACACCGTCGTCGACCTGGCCTTCGCGGATGAGGAGTCGGTGGTCCAGACGCGCTTCGCCACCACCACCCTCGCCCTGCTGCGCGCCCGGCTCGGCCACGCCCCGGCCGACCTGCCCGCCCAGGCCGAACGGGCGCTGGCCGCCGACCTGCCCGAAGGTGCCCTCGACGCACGGCAGTTCACCTTCCTCGGCACCGGCTGGACCGCCGGTCTCGCACACGAGGCGGCGCTGAAGCTGCGCGAGGCCTCCGGCTCGTGGACGGAGTCCTACCCGGCGATGGAGTACCGGCACGGCCCGATCAGCGTCACCGCGCCGGACACCGTCGTCTGGTTCTTCGGCGAGCCGCCGACCGGGCTCCTCGACCAGGTCCGCGAGATCGGCGCGACCACCTCCGTCACCGGCCTGGACCCGCTCGCCGACCTGATCCGCGCCCAGCGGCTCGCCGTCGAACTCGCCAAGGCCCGCGGCCTCGACCCCGACCGGCCGCGCCACCTCACCCGGTCGATCGTCCTCACCCGGCCGTGACCACGGTCATCGCGCTCGACGTCGGCGGCACCTGGGTCAAGGGCGGCGCGGCCGGCCCGGACGGCCGCCTGCGGGCCGCCACCCGCCGCCCCACCGGCGCCGAGCACGGCCCGGAGGCAGTACTCGCGACGGTGCTCGCCACCGCCCGCGAACTCGCCGACCACTACCGCCCGGTGGCGGCCGGCGTCGCGATCCCCGGCATCGTCGACGAGCCGGCCGGCCGGTCGGTGCTCGCCGCGAACCTCGGCTGGCACCGGCTGCCCGTCCGCGACCGGCTCGCGGAGGAACTCGGCGTCCCCGTCGCCCTCGCCCACGACGTCCGGGCCGGCGGCCTCGCCGAAGCCCGCCTGGGAGCCGGCCGGGGCAGCGGCAACTTCCTGTTCGTCCCGGTCGGCACCGGCGTCGCGGCGGCCCTGGTCGTCGACGGCCGCCCGCTGACCGGCAGCCACGCCAAGGCCGGTGAACTCGGCCACCTCCCGGTGGAACTCGCCGCCGGCGAACCGTGCGGGTGCGGCGGCCGGGGCTGCCTGGAGACGGTCGCGTCGGCCGCCGCGATCGCCCGCCGCTACACCCGCAGGACCGGCCGCACCGGGACGGACGCCAAGGAGGTCGCCGAACGCGCCCGCACCGGCGACTTCGCGGCGGTCACCGTCTGGCGCGAGGCCGTCGACGCCCTCGCGGAAGGCCTCGCCGCCGCCGTCACCCTGCTCGACCCCGAGCGCATCGTGATCGGCGGCGGCCTCGCCGAAGCGGGCGAACTCCACCTGGCCCCGCTCCGGACCGCCCTCGCGGCCCGCCTGACGTTCCAGACCGTCCCCGAGATCGTCCCCGCCGAACTGGGCCCCCGCGCCGGCTGCCAGGGCGCAGCCCTCCTGGCCCGCGAACTGGCGGCGGAGACGGGGACGTGACGGGCGTGGAGGGCGCGGGCGTCGAGGGCGCGTGCGCGGGAAGTCGGCCGATTCGACTTCCCGCGCTGCGCGAGTGTCCGATCGGCCGCTGCGGAGCCGGTGTCGCCCGCCCCCGCCCCCGCCCCCGCCACCCCGACCCGAGGAGTCCTCGATGCCCCTGACCGGTACCGGTGCCATCGTCGCCCCCGCCGTCGCCTACGGCCGGGGGGTCGGGGCGTTCAACGTCATCCAGCTGGAGCACGCGCAGGCCATCGTGACGGGGGCCGAGGCGGTCGGGGCGCCGGTGATCCTCCAGCTCAGCGAGAACGCCGTCCGCTACCACGGCGCCCTCGCGCCGGTCGCCGCCGCGACGCTCGCGCTCGCGCGGCGGGCGACCGTTCCCGTGGCCGTCCACCTCGACCACGCGACGTCCGCCGGACTCGTCGCCGAGGCCGTCGACCTGGGCTTCTCCTCGGTCATGTTCGACGCCTCCGCGCTCGCCCACGCCGACAACCTCCGCCGGACGGCCGAGGTCGTGGCCCGCTGTCACGCGGCCGGGGTCTGGGTGGAGGCGGAGCTGGGGGAGATCGGCGGCAAGGACGGCGTCCACGCGCTGGGGGTGCGCACCGATCCGGACGAGGCGGCCGACTTCGCCGCCGGGACGGGCGTCGACGCGCTGGCCGTCGCCGTCGGCTCCTCGCACGCGATGGCCACCCGGGACGCCGTCCTCGACTTCGCCCTCATCGCGCGGCTGCGCGAGGCCGTGCCGGTGCCGCTCGTGCTGCACGGGTCCTCGGGCGTCGCGGACGAGGACCTGACCCGGGCCGTCGAGCACGGCATCACGAAGGTCAACATCGCCACCCAGCTCAACCGGGTGTTCACCGCCTCCGTCCGGCGCGCCCTCGCGGACGACGTGCGGCTCGTGGACACCCGCCGCTACCTCGGGGCCGGCCGCGCCGCGACGGCCGCCGAGGTCGCCCGCCTGCTCACCGTCCTCCGGGCGAACCCTTCCTGAGGACGGTGAGCGGACGGGCGGCCAACACAGACGCCCCCCGACGAGACGCCCCCCGACGAACGGAAGGTGACACGCCCCATGCCGTCCATGCGCCACCGCTTACGCCGCCCGCACCCCCGAGGCGTCCTGACCACCGTGCTCGCGCTGCTGTGCGCGCTGCTCGGCGCCGTCCCCGCGGCCCGCGCCGCGACGCCGTCGGCGGGCACGCTCTCGCCCGGCCACCGCACGGTGACCTGGCAGAGCCCCACCTACGCCAACGGCGCCGTGCCCGACCCCGCGCACTGCCCGAGCGCCGCCGCCGACCCGGACGGCAAGGTCTGCGACCGCTTCTCGATCACCGTCGACGTCCCGCCCGGCTACTGGCAGGGCCACCCCGACGGCGGCGTGCCGGTCTCGATCAGCTGGCCCGACCCGACCATGGAGTTCGACCTCTACGTCTACGACGGCGCGGGCCGCAAGGTCGCCGAGAACCAGACCGGCGCCGTCCCCACCACCGCCGTGATCCCGGACGCGTCGGGCACCTACCAGGTGCTGGTGGTGCCCTACTCCGTCAAGAACTCCTCCTACACCGCGACCGCGCTGCTCCCCGAGCCCACCACCGCCGGCGACGCGACCGGCATCGTCCGGGACGGCGACGGCTACCTGATCCAGGCGGGCGCGACGGCCCGCGCCCGCGTGGACTTCACCACCGAGGACGCCTTCCGCCTGCAGTTCAGCCCGGACGGCACCTTCACGGCCCCGCCCGTCGGGGAGATGATCGCGACGACTCCGCCCACCCTCAAGACGGTCGAGGAGCGCGACGAGGGCGACTACTACGCGATCAGCTCCGCGCACCTCACCCTGCGCGCGTACAAGCAGCCGCTGCGCTTCGCGCTCTACACCGACGACGACACCAAGCGCGTCTGGGAGGAGACCCGCGGCCTCACCTGGACCCAGGACGCGATGCAGCAGACCCTCGCCCGCGGGCCGCAGGAGCAGTTCTACGGCGCGGGCGAGCAGAACGGTTCGTTCTCCCACCGGGGCAGGACCGTCCACGTCGCCAACGACTACAACTGGAACGAGGGCGGGTTCAACAACTCCCAGCCCTTCTACCTCTCTTCGGCCGGCTACGGCGTCTTCCGCCACACCTACGCCCCCGGCACGTACACCTTCGGTGACCCGGTGCAGACGTCCGAGCGCGAACGCCGCTTCGACGGCTACTACTTCTACGGCCCGGACCTCAAGAACATCATCGGCGCCTACACCGACCTCGTCGGCAAGCCCTTCATGCCGCCCGTCTACGGCCTCGAACCGGGCGACTCCGACTGCTACCTGCACAACGCCAACCGCGGCGAGCGGCACACCCTGGACGCCCTCAAGGTCGCCGACGGCTACACCGCCAACCAGCAGCCGCTCGGCTGGATGCTCGTCAACGACGGCTACGGCTGCGGCTACGAGAACCTCCAGCAGACCGGCCAGGGCCTGCGCGACCACCAGATGCAGCTGGGCCTGTGGACGTCGACCGGCCTGCCCAACCAGGGCGAGGAGGTCAAGGCGGGCGTGCGGGTGCGCAAGCTGGACGTCGCCTGGGTCGGCCCCGGCTACAAGTTCGCGCTGGACGGCTGTCTGAAGGCCAAGGACGGCATCGAGCAGAACAGCGACGCCCGCGGCTTCGTCTGGCTCCCCGTCTCCTGGGCCGGCGCACAGCGCTGCGGCGTGCTGTGGAGCGGCGACCAGAAGGGCACGTACGACTACGTGCGCTGGCAGATCCCGACGTACGCGGGCGCGGCCATGTCCGGCATCGCGTACAACACCGGTGACGTGGGCGGCATCTTCGGCAGCGACCCGAAGGTGGAGACCCGGGACCTGGAATGGAAGACCTTCGTCCCGGCCATCATGACCATGGACGGCTGGGCGGCCGCCGACAAGCAGCCGTGGCGGGCGGGCGAGCCGTACACCTCGGTCAACCGGCGCTACCTCCAGCTCAAGGAGCGCCTGCTGCCGTACTTCTACACGCTCGCCGAGGAGGCGCACCGCACGGGCGTCGGCGCGGTGCGGCCGCTCGTGCTGGAGTACCCGGACGACCCGAACACGTGGGGCGACGCGGCGAAGTACGAGTTCATGAGCGGCAGCGACTTCCTCGTCGCGCCGGTGTACGACAACTCGTCCGTCCGCAACGGCATCTACCTGCCGAAGGGCACGTGGGTGGACTACTGGACGGGCAAGACGTACGAGGGCCCGACCACGGTCAACGGCTACCAGGCGCCGCTGGACACCCTGCCGCTGTTCGTCCGGGCCGGAGCCGTCGTGCCGATGTGGCCGCAGGGCACGCTGTCGTGGCAGACCCGCGACACCGGCCGGCTCTCCTACGACGTCTACGCCAAGGGCGGCGAGTCCTCCTTCACGCTCTACGAGGACGACGGCACGACGCGCGCGCACGAGCAGGGCGCGGGTGCCACCCAGGAGGTGTCGGTCCGCTCGGTCGGGCGCGGGCACGGCGTGACCACCGTGGACGTGGGCCCGAGCGTGGGCGACTACACGGGCAAGCCGGCCGCGCGCGCCTACGAGTTCACCGTCCACGCCGGGGCCGGGCCGGGCGCGGTGCTCCTGGACCACGAGCCGCTGGACGGCTACTCCTCGCAGGCCGGGCTGGACGCGGCGGGCGCGGGGTGGTTCTACGACGCGGCGGCGGGCGTGGTGCACGTGAAGACGCCGCAGCAGCCGACGGACTCGGGCTTCTCGCTGCTCCTGGCGGGAGCCGGACCGCTGGCGGGCTGAGCCTGGTCGAGCCGGGCTGAGCCGGGGGGGGGGGGGGGGGTGCGGGGCGCCGCCCCCCCCCCCGCGTGG
>NZ_JBHWGV010000080.1:32185-44364 GCF_042732955.1 Kitasatospora sp. NPDC059747
GGGCGGAGCTGTTCTGACGCGAATTCCGTGGCTGCATGGCACCATCCTCCCCCGTGCGCGCCGCCCGCGAGCCCCCAACCCGGGGAATTGGGGCCGCGCGGGGGGGGCGGGGGCTATTGGGGCCCCCCCCCCTCCCCCCTTCTTCGTCTCGGCGAACTTGTTCGTAACGAACATGTTCGTTACCGTGGAGAGGACAGCGACCCGAAGGAGCGGACATGACCCAGCGCAACCCGGCCCCCGTCCCCGCCCACGTCCCGATCGCCGTCCTCGGAGCCGGCCTCGGCGGCCTGACCCTCGCCCGCGTGCTCCACGTTCACGGCGTCGAGGCCGCCGTGTTCGACCTGGAGGCGTCCGCCGAGGCCCGCACCCAGGGCGGCATGCTCGACATCCACGAGGAGTCCGGCCAGCGCGCCCTGCACGCGGCCGGCCTGTACGACGGCTTCCGCGCCCTCGTCCACGAGGGCGGCGAGGCCATGCGGCTGGTCGCCCCGGACGGCACCGTCCGGCTCGACGCCCCGGACGACGGCACCGGCGGCCGCCCCGAGGTGGACCGCGGCGCCCTGCGCGACCTCCTCCTCGGCTCCCTCCCCGCCGGGACGGTCCGCTGGGGCCGCAAGGCCACCGGCGTCCGGGCGCTCGGCGACGGCCGCCACGAGGTCGCCTTCGCCGACGGCGGCACCCTCACCACCGACCTGCTGATCGGTGCCGACGGCGCGTGGTCGCGGGTCCGCCCGCTGCTGTCCGGCGCCGTCCCCGCCTACACCGGCATCTCCTTCGTCGAGGCCGACCTGCACGACGCCGCCGTCCGTCACCCCGAGGCCGCCGCGCTCGTCGGCGGCGGGTTCTTCATGGCGCTCGCCGAGGACCGCGGCTTCCTCGGCCACCTCGAAACGGACGGCAGCATCCACGTCTACACCGCCCTGCGGGTGGGGGAGGAGTGGCTGGACGGCCTCGGCGCCGCTGATCCGTCAGCGGTCAAGCGGGCCGTCCTCGCCGAGTTCGACGGTTGGTCCGACGGCCTGCGCGCCCTCGTCGCCGACGCCGACGGGCCGCTCGTCGGGCGCCGCATCCACGCCCTGCCGGTCGGCCACCGCTGGGAGCGCGTCCCGGGCGTCACGCTCCTCGGCGACGCCGCCCACCTGATGTCCCCGTTCGCGGGCGAGGGCGCCAACCTCGCCATGCTCGACGGCGCCGAACTGGGCGCGGCGATCGCCGCCCACCCCGGCGCCGCCGAGACGGCGCTCGCGGCGTACGAGCGGGAGCTGTTCCCGCGCAGCGAGGCCTCGGCGGCGGAGTCGGCGGCCAACCTGGAGCGGATGTTCGGGCCGGAGGGTCTCCAGGGGATGCTCGACCTGGTCACCGGGCCCGCGGCCTAAGGTGGACGGCATGAGCAGCACCCCGACGCCCCGCCCCCGCAGCCGCCGCGAACGCCCGGCCAAGCCGGCCCTCACCTACGAGGGCATCGTCGCCGCCGCCGTCCGGATCCTGGAGGCCGAGGGGCTGCAGCGGGTGACCATGCGCCGCCTCGCGCAGGAGCTCGACACCGGCCCGGCCTCGCTCTACGTGTACGTCGCCAACACGGCCGAGCTGCACGCGGCGATCCTGGAGGAGTTCCTCGGCGCCGTGGACCTCGCGCCGGTGCGGGCGGCCGGCGACTGGCGCGAGCGCCTGGCCGCCGTCCTCGGCTCGTACACCGGGGTGCTGTTCCGGCTTCCGGCGCTCGCCCACACCGCACTCGTCACCCGCCCGTCGGGCCCGCACTACCTCGCCGTCGTGGAGGCGCTCCTCGCGCTGCTGCACGAGGGCGGCGTGCCCGACGGGCAGGCGGCCTGGGGTGTGGACGTCCTGCTGCTCGTGGCCACCGCGACGGCCGCCGAACAGTCCGCCCGCGACGCCGACCCGGGCGCCGAGGCCGAACACACCGCCCTCGCCGAAACCCTGCTCGCCGCCACCGCCCCCGAGCACCCCCGCATCGCGGCCCTCGGCCCCGCCCTGCTCGCCGGCACCCCGGAGGACCGCCTCGCGTGGACCTTCCGCATGGTGATCAACGGGACGGCCGCCACCCCGCGTTAGTGCCCGTCAGTTGCCGTAGGGCTTCTTCTCGCGGGCCTCGCGCAGGGCCTGTCCCCACCAGCCGAGCTGGTTGAACAGCGTGGTCGCGGCGGCCGTCGCGCCGGCGGGCTCCTTCAGCGCGCCGGTCTCGTCGAAGAGCCCCCAGCAGTTGTGGAAGCTGACCACGTCACGGACGGTCACGGAGTGCATCTCGGCGAAGACCTGCCGCAGTTGCTCCACCGCCCGCAGGCCACCGGACAGGCCGCCGTAGGAGACGAAGCCGACCGGCTTGGCCGCCCACTCCTTCCCGTGCCAGTCGATCAGGCTCTTCAGCGAGGCCGGGAAGCTGTGGTTGTACTCCGGGGTGACCACGATGAAGGCATCCGCCTCCGCCAGCCGCGGCGAGACCCCGGCCAGCACCTGTGCAACCTCCTTGCCGGGGTTGTGGGACAGCTCGTGCGGCAACGGGTGGTCGGCGAGGTCGATCGCATCGACCAGCAGGTCGTCCCGCTCCTTGGCGAGCGAGGCGACCCAGTTGGCGACGGTCGGCCCGAACCGGCCGTCCCGGACGCTACCGGTGATGACGGCGAGACGGAGGGGCGTGGCGGACATGGGGAACTCCTCGACAGTCGGATCTGCGCGCCCCGCTGCGGGGCGACGTCCATATGATCGAAGTTCAAGTGCACTTGACGTCAAGCCGCGTCCGGCCGCGGCGGCAGCTGTCAAGGAAGCCTGCTCCTCCTCCGTCGATGCGACCGGTCGTCACTACGGGGGTTCCGGTGCAGGGATCCGGTTCGGGTTGCTCGGGCCGCTGCTGCTCGCCGGCCCGGAGGTGCGAACGCTGCCGGCCCTCCTCCTGTGCTTGCCCTGGTGGACTCGTGGCGGGGCGAGCCGTTCGCCGCCGTGCCGGTGCTCGCCGCCTCTGCCCCCAGGCCACCCAGCGGCGCGACACCCGGCTCGCCCTGCTGGAACGCGGAAACCCGTCCTCTGGCGTTCCGGCGGCACGGCGATAACATGAGTACTCCTCATGTTTGCCTCGGGAGGCTGCCATGCCGAACCGCCTCGACCTGCCCTCCGGATTCCGCTGGGGTGCCGCCACCGCCGCCTACCAGATCGAGGGGGCGGTGGAGGAGGACGGCCGCGGCCCGTCCGTCTGGGACGTCTTCACCGCGCGCCCCGGCGCCGTCCGGGACGGGCACACGGGAGCGGTCGCCTGCGACCACTACCACCGGTACGCCGAGGACATCGCCCTGATGAAGGGCCTCGGGCTGGACGGCTACCGCTTCTCCATCGCCTGGTCCCGCATCCTGCCCACCGGCACGGGGCCTGTGAACCCCGCCGGCCTGGCCTTCTACGACCGCCTGGTCGACTCCCTCCTGGAAGCCGGCATCACCCCGCTGCCCACCCTCTTCCACTGGGACCTCCCACAGGCCCTGGAGGACGCCGGCGGCTGGCTCAACCGCGAGACGGCGTACCGCTTCGCCGAGTACGCCACCCTTGTGGCCGACCGCCTCGGCGACCGGATCCCCGCCTGGATCACCCTCAACGAGCCCTTCGTCCACACCGTCTTCGGCTACGCCCTGGGCACCCACGCCCCCGGCCGCACCCTCATGTTCGAGGCCCTGCCCGCGGCCCACCACCAGCTCCTCGCCCACGGCCTGGCCGCCTCGCTGCTCCACGAGCGGGGCCTGGAGGTGATGCTGTCCAACAACCTCACCCCGGTGTGGCCGGCCTCCTCGTCACCCGAAGACGCAGCCGCCGCCGAGGCCTACGACGCCCTGCACAACCGCCTGTTCACCGACCCCGTCCTCCTCGGCCGCTACCCCGACCTCTCCGCCCTGGGCGTCCCCGACGACATCTACGGCGCCGTCTGCGACGGCGACCTCGACCTCATCCACACCCCGCGCCTGGACGGCCTCGGCCTCAACTACTACAACCCCACCCGCGTCGCCGCCCCCACCTCCCCGGGCCTGCCCTTCGACCTCGTCGACATCCCCGAGGCCCCCCACACCGCCTTCGGCTGGCCCGTCGTCCCCGACGGCCTGCGCCAACTCCTGGCCAGCCTGCGGAAGATGTACGGCGAAGCCCTCCCGCCCATCACCATCACCGAAAACGGCTGCTCCGTCGACGAGTCCACCACCCCCGATCACCCCCGCATCGACTTCCTCGCCACCCACCTCGACGCCCTCGCCCAAGCCATCGCCGAGGGCGCCGACGTCCGCGGCTACTACACCTGGTCCCTCCTCGACAACTTCGAGTGGGCCGAGGGCTACCACCAGCGCTTCGGCCTCGTCCACGTCGACTTCGAAACGCAGCGCCGCACGCCGAGGGCGTCGTACGCCTGGTACCGCGACCTGATCGCCGCCCATCGGGCCCGGGGTGACCGGTAGTCGGGGGCTGGGCTGTTGTGGCACCCGCCGGACTCGATTCAGGTCCGGTCGGGCTTTGCGAAGCATCTTTCGTGGCTGAGTGCGGCTTGGCGCGGCGTGTGGATCCGTGCCTGCGGCTCGGGGTCGGCGGAACCCGGTGGATTACGTAGTCGGAATGCGTAGTTCTACTGACGCCCGTGGGCCCCGTCGCCGGGGAGGCTTGCCCGGGGTGACAGGAGCAATCAAGAAGCGGATTACCTAGCGACCCTTGTCGGCGGCACGTGAATGCCGTCCGGGAATCCGCGCGAGGCCGGTTCCGACAGAGCACTCCAGCCGAATTCAAGGGCTGCCTGAATTTCCACAAGTGACACACAGTGAGGCGAATCCCTGCCCATGCCTGCAGACGATCTCCACCACGCCGCATCGCCGCCACCCGCCTTTCAGCCCCTCCAGGCGGACGACCCGACCGAAGTAGCCGGTTACCGGTTGTACGCGCGTCTGGGGGCCGGCGGGATGGGCCGGGTCTACCTCTCCTACACGCCCGGCGGACGCCCGGTGGCCCTCAAGGTGGTCCGCCCCGAGTTCGCCGAGGACCCCGAGTTCCGCCGCCGGTTCACCCGGGAGGTGGCCAACGCCCAGCGGATCCACGGCCTGTACACCGCCCAGGTGATCGACGCCGGTACCGAGGCCGACACCCCCTGGCTGGTCACCGCCTACGTGCCGGGCCCCTCGCTGCAGCAGGTGGCGCGCGAGCACGGCGGGCTGCCGGTGCGCACCGTGCTGCTGCTGCTCGGCGGCATCGCCGAGGCGCTGCAGGCGATCCACAGCGTCGACGTGGTGCACCGCGACCTGAAGCCCGCCAACGTGATGGTCGCCGCCGACGGTCCGCGGGTGATCGACTTCGGCATCGCCCGGGCCGCTGACACCACCGCGCTGACCGGCACCGGGGTCCGGATCGGCTCGCCCGCCTACATGGCGCCCGAGCAGGCCCAGGGCCGCCCGGTCACCCCCGCCACTGACGTCTTCGCGCTGGGCGCGCTGGCCGCCTATGTGGCCGGCGGCGTGCAGCCGTTCGGCGAAGGGCCGGAGACCGCGGTGCTCTACCGGGTGGTGCACGAGCCACCGGAGCTGGACGCGGTGCCCGCCGAGCTGCGCGCGCTGCTGGAGCGTTGTCTGGCCAAGTCGCCCGAGGACCGTCCCACGCCTGCCGAGATCATCGAGCTCGTCCGCAACCGCCCCGAGATCGGTGGGCAGTTGCGGTTCGCCGACGACTGGCTCCCCGCGCCGGTGGCCACCGAGATCATCCGCCGTTCCGACCTGCCCAGGACACTGCCGACCCCCACCGTCCTGGACTCGGTGCCCTCGCTCGGTACCCCGACGCCGGCGGCGGTTCCCCCACCACCGCTCAGTGAGATGCCCACCGCACGTGCGCAATATCCGGAGCAGACCGTTCCGATCGCCGGGGCTGCGCCGCCCCTCGCACCGCCGCAGGCCAAGGCGAAAGGCGTTTCCTGGAAGACCCTGGTGACCATCGCCGTGGTGGTGGCGCTCGGCGGCTCGCTGGCCGGGGTGCTGCTGACCCGGCACGACACGTCGACCACCAGCGGCAGCGACGTCGCCCAGGCCCCGGCCGCCGCGAAGTCCCCGGTCGCGTCGACGACGGCTCCCGCACCGACGGCTCCCGCAACCGCGCCCACCAGCGCGGCCACCGGTGCGCCCACCAGCGCGGCCGCCGGTGCGGCCAGCGCCGGCGCCTCGTCGGCCGGTGGCGCGCTCAGCGCACCCGGCTCGGTCGGCGGCGGCTCGGCGCCCGCGACAGCGGGGAGCTACACCCCGGTGGTGAACAAGGTCGAACTGACGATCCCGGCCAGCCTGTACGCCAGCCAGGCCTACCAGGTCGACCTGGCAGGCGGGAAGACGGCCCCTGCCGTCACCGCTCCCAAGTGGGCCCTCGCCCTGACGCACCAGAGCCCCACCGGTGGCGTCTCGGCCGACTCCTTCCGCGCGGCCGGCTTCGACCTCTCCGACTTCGCCGTGCTGACCGACCCGTCGTCCACCCCGGCCCAGTGCAACGCCGCGATCGACACCCAGCCCAGAGCCGACGTCGGCTTCGCCCAGGTGAACGGCGGCCGGTTGCTCTGCATCCGCGACCGCACCGCCAACAGCATCGCGATCGCGACCATCGAGACCGCCGACGTACAGACCGGCGAGGTCAAGCTCTCGCTGAGTACCTGGCAACGCAGCTCCTGACCCCGTCCGAGGGGGGAGGTAGCGGGCGGAGCAGCCGTTGGGCGACGACTCCCTCATGCCGTGTCGGGTGCCTCGCCGAGCAGGGCGCGGGTGAGACTCGTCCGGTTGGAGACACCGAGTTTGCGGTAGACCCGGCCGAGGTGGGTGTCGACCGTGCGCACGCTGAGGAACAGCGTGCCGGCGATCTCTCCGCTGGTCAGGCCGGTGCCGGCGAGGCGGGCGATCTCCTGTTCCCGTCCGGTGAGCAGGGCCAGCCCGGCCGGATCCGCCCCGCTCCGGGCATCGGACGGGACGAAGGCGGAGGGAGCAGCGGACGAAGCCAGCGCGGTGAACAACCGGCCGCGCTGGTGGGAGACTTCGTCGGCCAGCCGGGCCGAGCCGCACTGGTGGGCCAGCGCCGCGGCCTGGTCGAGCCACCCGGCCACCTGCTCGGTCCGCAGGCTGTCCAGCGTGAGCGCGGCCACCGCGACCAGCGTGCGGCCCATCTCGATGCGCTCACCGCCGACGGTGAAGTCCGCGACCGCCGCCAGCCCGCTGAGCCGAGCCTGCTCGACGTCCCCGCGCATCCGGTGGGCCCACATGCGTGTGCGCCCGGCGTACCCGCGACGGTTGGCGGAGGGCAGCTCGTCGACCCGGGCCTCGGCGAGGTGCGCCCAGTGCTCGGCCATCGTCCGGTCCCCGTCGGCAATCGCAGCCTGTGTCAGGGTCTCGTAGCAGCGTGGTTGCCACCAGGCAGTGACCCGGGGCAGGTGGACGCCGCCTGCGGCGTCCAGCAGCAGCCGGCTCGCCCGGGCCGGATCCCCGGTGATCAGCACGAGTTCGGCATGGGAGCAGCGGACGTTGACGGCCCAGGCGGTCGACTGACCGTCGGCGAGCGCCGCCGCGCGATCGGCCGACGCGAGCACCTCGCGCACCTCGGCGGAGCCGCCCCGCCACAGCAGGACCTGCGAGCGGAGCACCGCCAGCACTGCCCGGATCGCCGGGTTGCCGTCGAACTCGGTGTGCCGGTCGGCCTCGTCGAGCGTGGCCAGCGTGCGGCGCAGGTCCCCGCAGCGCAGCTGGGTGCCGGCCAGCGCCATCAGCAGCGCGGGCTGGATGTACGTCTGCCCGGTGCGCCGGGACAGCGCCGCGCCCCGGGTGAGGTGACGCTCGGCGGCGGCCAGGCGTCCGAGGGTTCCTTCGGCCGTGCCCACGTGGTACAGCGCCTCAAGATTGGTCAGGAGGGTGGCGTCGGAGACGGCGTCGACGAGTTCGACCGCGCTGTCCGCGGTGCGGTCGGCCGCGGCGAGGTCCCCGGTGAACAGGTGGGCGAGCGACGCCTGGGCCAGGGACTTGGCCTCATTGACCCGGTCGTGGTTCCGGCGCGCGATCGCGGCGGCCGTCTCGGCGTGCTGCCGACAGCTCTCGTAGTCCTGCAGGTCGTAGGCGCAGTCGGCGAGTTCGGAGTGCAGGGCGGCCGCCGCGGCGCAGTCGCGGTCGGCCAGGGCCGTGAGCCCGGCACGCGCCACGGCGCCGGCCTCGCTGTAGCGGCCGAGTTGCCGTTCGGCCCGGCTCGCGTCGGCGAGTGCGGTCACGGTGTGGTTTCCGTGCGGCGGTCGGCCGGCCGCCGGTCGGCGCAGCGTGTCGAGCATCGCCCGGCTCTCGGTGGCGTCGCCGGTCAGCAGCCGCGTCTGCGCGAGCAGCACCTGCGCTTCGTGCCAGTGCTGCCCACCCTCCCGGAGCAGCGGCAGTATGACCTCGAGATACCCGGCCGACACAGCGGGGGAGGTGTGCAGCGCGTCTCGCGAGGCGGCGATCAGGGTGGTGAGGTGCTCCGGCTCGTTCGGGTCGAGGGACCGCGCCACATGGTGGGCCCGCCGGGCGATCGGCACCGCGAGCTTGGCCAGCGCGGCCGCCGAGCGGCGGTGCAGGTCCCGGCGCCGGCTGGGTTCGATCTGCTGGTACACGACCGCACCCACCGCCGGGTGACGCAGGACCATCTTCGCTCCGGCGTTGGCCGGCCGTACCAGGTCGAGGCCGGTGAGCAGGTCCAGAGCCCGCATGGTCTCGGGCAACTCCAGCCCCAGCGCGGCGGCGAGCAGCTCCGGGTGGAACGAGTGATCGAACACCGCCGCGGCGTGGAGCACGGTGAGTGCGGTGTCATCGAGGCCGGCCAGCTCACCGAGGATCGCCGTACCGGCCGCGGCCATCGCCTGGCCGTCGGAGGCCATGATCGTGAGGTACTGCGGATTGCCCTGGCCCTCGCGGTGGAGCTTCTCCAGGTCGGGACGCTCGCCGAGCAACTCCCTGGTCGCTGCCGGGGAGAGCGGCCCGAGCTGCCACACGTCGAGCAGGCCGGCGGATATCGCGCGGGACAGCACGGCGGCGAGCGCGGGCGAGAGCTGGCGCTGCCGATAGGCGAGCAGACAGAGCAGCGGGCCGTTGGCGGTCGCCTGGAGCACCCGCTCCAGGCCCGGGATCCGATCGGCCGCAAGATGGTGCAGGTCGTCCACGGCGACCACCGCCGCGCCGTCCCGCGTCACCTGCTCGCGCACGTCGCAGGGCTCGTCCAGCAGCGACCGCAGGCCCGGGAACGCGGGTGCGCTCGCGTACTGCCCCTGGGCCGCGTCCACCCGGACCCCTGCGGCCCTGGCGTGTGCGACGGCCGTGGACATCAGCGCGCTCTTGCCGATGCCCGGCTCCCCGACCAGTGCGATCGCCCGTCCGCCCGCCGTCGTCAGGTCACCCAGCACCTCCAGCAGCGTCTCGATCTCCCCCGCCCGCCCGAACAGTTGACGCCCTCTGGCAGCCATCCTCCAGGCCGGCGAACCCTCGAGGATGGATCCGCCGTCCTGCATTCCATCCGACATGACCGGCACATTAGTCGCACCGAATGACAGAATCACCAGCCCTCCACGGCGCTCGCATGCTTGACGACACGTGACCACCGACTGGGCAGTGCTCCCCGCGCAGGCCTCGCGCGCCAGGGTGCGAAACCGGTCGGACACGGTCATTCGCCGGAGAGGCGGGCCGTTCGAGGGTCAGGCGGTCAGCGGGCCGTACTCGTCGTGGCGGCGCAGCCAGTGGGTCTCCTCGCCCTCCTCGTGCCGGCCCAGCGGCGTCCGGTCGAGGAGGCCGTAGTAGGCCATGGCGGGCTCAAGGCCGCGTGCGGTGGTGACGTACGTCCGGTGGACGGTGCCGTTCGAGAGCGCGTAGGCGCTCAGCCCGGGTCCCTCGGTCACGTACCCGGGCACGTCGGTGCCGCAGGCCTCCGCCATCTGCCGGACGGTCGGCGGGATGTCGCCAGCGAGGAACGGCCCCAGCTCCTCCGCGGTGTACTGGAAGCCGAGGTCGCGGTGGAAGTCGCTGCCGGCGGTGGAGACCCAGTCGAAGCCCCAGCCCATCCGCTCCCGGTAGGCGAGGAGCTTGGCGATCGGCGCCCGCGAGGAGCAGATCAGCGTCACGTCGCGGGCTTTCAGGTGGACCGCGTTGGGGTCGAGGGTGTCCGCGATCGAGGAGCAGACCGGGCATCCGGCCTCGTACGGCGGGCCGAACATGAAGTGGTAGACAAGCAGCTGCGAGCGCCCGCCGAAGAGGTCCGCGAGCGACTTGGTCCCGCCCTCGGTCTCGAAGCCGTAGTCCTTCTCGACCGGCACCCAGGGAAGCTCCCGCCGCTTCCGCGCGAGCTCGTCACTGCGTCGGGTGAGCTTCTTCTCCTCCGCGAGCAGCTCCGCTCGCGCCGCCTCGAACTCCTCCTGCGTGCCGATCCTGTGCTCGGGCATGACCTTTCCCTCCTGTGTGGGAGCAGAACGCCACATCGCGGCGTGCGGTCACCCGCAGTGGCAGCCGGCCGTGCCTGCCACCGGCTACCCGTCCGGCCATACATCCACCGTACGCGCGCGGCGGCGGGTGCTCGAAGCCAAGCCGAATCGCCTGTGCGGTGACGTGATCGCGCGGCGGGATCCCCGGTCCCTCCGGGGCCGTCAGCGCGGGGCCGACCCGGCGGGGAACGGGGCGCCGTGACCCGGGACGATGACGTGGGCCCCGCTGACCCCGTACGCCCCGGTCGGTCGAGGGTTGCCACCAGCGCTTCGGTCTCGTCCACGTCGACTTCGCGCCGCAGTGCCGCAGCGCCGCACCCCGAGGGCGTCGTACCCCATCCACCGCGACCTGATCGCCACCTACCGGGGGCGCCGGCCGCGGTGGATGGCGCTTCGAAGGTTTCGGTCCGGGGACGCAATTCTGTCGGTGGCGGTCGTCATGTCCTCGGGCTGCCCGGTTCCTAGGGTGGAGGCACTGGGAGACACCGGACGCGTCGGTCCGGACGGTGTGGCACGTGGTTGCCGGAGTCGTTCGTCCCCGCCGTTTCGCGCATCCGAGGAGCACCATGACCGCCACGCTGACCGCCATCTCTCCCGCGCACGCCGTCCGCGAGCTGACCGTCGTGGGGCCGGAGGGTCTCGTCGAGCTGGCCGTTCCGGTCACCGTTCCGGTCGTGGGGCTCATTCCGGCGCTGGTCCGGTGCGTTGCCGGAAGCCAGGCCGGTGACGGGGACTGGGCGCTGCGGCGTCTCGGCGGTGCCCCGCTCGGACCCGGTGACACGGCCGTTTCGCTGGGGCTGCGGGACGGGGAGGTCCTGCACCTGTCGTGCTAGCCGGTTGGGCCCTGTGCCGTCCACCAGGCCCTGGGATCGTCGCAGCCTCCGACCGCGAGCCGCTCGCCGTAGCCCTGCTCGACGAGGCAGCCGCCCCGGTGGGCGTGGATCCGGAGCCGGGTGGTGGACCGCCCGGCGGGGGCGGCGCCGGGTGTGGTCCACCGGGGAGGGGCGGTGACGTCCGCGAACGTCCATGACTGGTCCGGGCTCGCCTGCTCCGGGCTGCTCCCGGCCCGCTCGTGTGCGAGGTAGACCGAGCCGTCCGGATCCGTGGTGAGCACCAGGGGGCCGGTCCCGTCGTCACCGGTGCTCGGCAGGAGCGACTGGAGGACGAGTTCGTCGCCGGCGGTGGGCCGTACGAGCCACTCCTGGTTCTCCTCGGCGTTCTCCGGCATCGCGGTCACCGCGGCGCCGTCGGCGGCGTGCGAGGCGTCCGCTCCGAACGCCGTCATCCTCAGTCCGGACTGGTCGGCCGTCAGGTTGCCGAGCCCGCGCAGTGTTCGGGGGACGGGAGGGGCAGGGGCGGCCGCACCTTCGGGTCCGGCGGCCAGGCCGGCGAGCAGGAGGCAGGGGAGCAGGGCGAGCGCGGCGGTGGCCTTGGTGGCGGCGAGCGCGGGTCGGTAGGTCAACTCGGCTGATCCTCGGTGGAGTTCGATGGCGAGGGGCCGCCCACCGGAGCGAACCGGTGAGCGGCCCCTCGCCGTGTGGGGACGCGATCAGCTCCTGGGCGAACCGTCGGTCAGCTGCGCCTGGATGGACGTCATCACGGCGGCATCGGTCAGGGTGGTGGTGTCGCCGACTTCGCGGCCTTCGGCGATGTCGCGCAGGAGGCGGCGCATGATCTTGCCGGAGCGGGTTTTGGGGAGTTCGCCGAC
>NZ_JBHWGV010000081.1:0-30119 GCF_042732955.1 Kitasatospora sp. NPDC059747
GTTTGTTTTTGTTTATATCCCACCCCCCGGGCCCGCCCCCTCCGACCCCCCCCGGGCGCTCCCCTGGCCCGCCCCCTCGCGCGCCCACCCCTCCGCCCAGGCCCTGGCCGCCCTGCTGCGCCGCACCGCCCGCACCGCCCTCTACCGGCGCCTGACCGCGGGTCTGGGCGAGGCCGTGGACGAGGTCACCTACCCCGTCCTCAGCGGCCTGGCCCGCTTCGGGCCGCGCAGCGCCGCCGACCTGGCCGCCGAGATCGGCCTCGACCGCTCCGGCGTCTCGCGCCGCGCCACCCGCCTGGAGGACGCCGCCCTGCTGCGCCGCGAGGCCGACCCCCGCGACCAGCGCGCCACCCTGCTCGCGCTCACCGCGGCCGGCGAGGAGGCGGTGGAGGTGATGCGCCGGCGCCTGGCCGGCGGCATCGAGGAGGCGCTCGCCTCCTGGCCGCCCGGCGAGGCGGAGGTCTTCGCCCGGGGCCTGGCCCGCTTCGCCGAGCAGGGGCCCTTCGGCACCCTCTAGGACACGCCCCGGGAGCCCGGCGCCGGCCCGGCGCGGACGGCCCGCGCGGACGGCGGACGGCACGCGCGGACGGCGGACGGCCCGGCGCAGAGGTACGTACGGACGCGCGCGGAGGTGCGGGCATGCGCGTGCCCCCGACCGCGGCGGCGCGGTCCGGGGCACGGCGGGCGGGCGGGGCGTCAGGCGCCGAGGACCTCGCCGACCAGGGCGCGGGCCTCCTCCTGCACCCGGGCCAGGTGCTCGGGGCCGTGGAAGGACTCGGCGTAGATCTTGTACACGTCCTCCGTGCCCGAGGGGCGGGCGGCGAACCAGGCGTTGTCCGTGCAGACCTTGAGGCCGCCGATGGCGGCGCCGTTGCCCGGGGCCTTGGCCAGCACCGCGGTCACCTTCTCGCCGGCCAGCTCGCCCGCGGTGACCTGCTCCGGGGCCAGGCGGGCCAGGCGGGCCTTCTGCTCGCGGTCGGCCGGGGCGTCCACGCGGGCGTAGGCGGGGGCGCCGTGGCGCGCGGTCAGCTCGCGGTAGTAGGCGCTGGGAGTGGCGCCGGTGACGGCGGTGATCTCGGAGGCCAGCAGCGCCAGCAGGATGCCGTCCTTGTCGGTGGTCCACACCCCGCCGTCGCGGCGCAGGAACGAGGCGCCGGCCGACTCCTCGCCGCCGAAGGCGATCGAGCCCTCCAGCAGGCCGTCGACGAACCACTTGAAGCCGACCGGGACCTCGACCAGCTCGCGTCCCAGGTCGGCGGCGACGCGGTCCAGCATCGAGGAGGAGACCAGCGTCTTGCCGACCGCGGCGTCCAGCGGCCAGTCGCCGCGGTGGCGGTAGAGGTAGTCCACCGCCACCGCCAGGTAGTGGTTGGGGTTCATCAGGCCGCCGTCGGGGGTGACGATGCCGTGCCGGTCGGCGTCCGCGTCGTTGCCGGTGGCGATCCGGTACTCGGAGCGGCGCCCGATCAGGGAGGCCATCGCCGACGGGGAGGAGCAGTCCATGCGGATCTTGCCGTCCCAGTCCAGCGTCATGAACCGCCAGGTCGGGTCGACCTCGGGGTTGACGACGGTCAGGTCCAGGCGGTGGGCCTCGGCGATGCGCCCCCAGTAGGCCACCGACGCCCCGCCCAGCGGGTCCGCGCCGATGCGCAGGCCCGCTGCGCGCACCGCGTCCAGGTCCAGCACGCGCGGCAGGTCCTCGACGTAGGCGCCCAGGTAGTCGTAACGGCCGGTGGTGGCCGCGGCCAGCGCCCGCGCGTAGGGCACCTTGCGCACCCCGCGCAGGCCCTCGCGGATCAGCTCGTTGGCGCGGTCCTGGATCCAGCCGGTCGCCTCCGAGCCGGCCGGGCCGCCGCTGGGCGGGTTGTACTTGAAGCCGCCGTCGCGCGGCGGGTTGTGCGAGGGCGTCACCACGATGCCGTCCGCCAGCGCGCGCGGGCTGCGCCGGTTGTGCGCCAGGATCGCGTGCGAGACCGCCGGCGTCGGGGTGTAGCCGTCGGCCGAGTCCAGCAGCACCTGCACGCCGTTGGCCGCCAGCACCTCCACGGCCGTCGCCTTCGCCGGCTCCGACAGCGCGTGGGTGTCCGCGCCCAGGAACAGCGGCCCCGCCACCCCCTGCAGCGCCCGGTACTCGCAGATCGCCTGCGTGGTCGCCGCGATGTGGTCCTCGTTGAACGCCGCGTCCAGGGACGAGCCCCGGTGCCCCGACGTCCCGAACGCCACCCGCTGACCCGCCTCCTGCGGGTCGGGGTGCAGCGCGTAGTAGGCCGTCACCAGCCGCGCCACGTCCACCAGATCACCCGGCTCGGCCTGCCGGCCGGCCCGTGCGTGTGCCATCCGTCTCTCTCCCGCCACAGTCCTGCGCGTCCTTGCCCCGTGCGACCGATCGTAGCCAGAACGCGACGGTGCCCCGTACCGGCGACCGGGACGGGGCACACTACACGCCCCCGGGAACACCCCGGGGCCACGACGGCCGGAACCGGACGAATCCGGACGATCTTCCGCCGGGAACGGACCCGGCGGACGGCCGGCGCGGCGGACGGCCGGCGCGGCGGCGCTCAGGCGGGCAGCTGCTGGCGGTAGGCGTCCAGGGCGGGGGCGGTGACGGTGGCCAGGAACTCGGTGACGCGGTAGGCGCACACGCCCTCGCGCGCGAACGGGTCGGTGGCCGCCAGCGCCTCGATCGCGGCCCGGTCCTCGCCCACCGCGAGGATCACCCCGCCGTCACGCGGCACCTTGCGCCCGGAGGCCAGGAACGTGCCGTCGGCGTAGTGGCCGTTCAGCCACTCGACGTGCTGCGGCAGCAGGGCGTCGACGCGCTCCAGCGGGGCGGTGTACGAGAGCTCCAGAACGAACATGCGCCCAGGCTAGCCCCGCCCCGCCGGACAGGGCCGGCCGGGGCGGGGGCTGCGGGGTGGGCGAGGGCGGATTCGAACCGCCACAGCCGAAGCGGGGGCTTTACAGGCCCTTGGGCTCACCAGTGCCCAGCTCGCCCTCGGAGGAAGGAGACGGGTCCTCAACTGCCGTGCGCGGCACGCGCGGAGAGCCGAGGAACCACAGAAGAGAAGCGCGGGAAGAACCGCGGAAACGGACGTGGAAGCGGAAGCGGTGCGGGCCCGGCCCCGGCGGGCCGGCGGCGGCTTCAGCGCGCGGCGGGACGGCTCGCGCGATAACGCGGGGAACCCGGATAGGTGCGGTGCATCGCCAAGTCCCCCTTCGTCATTCGCGGTACGCGGTTGATCGCGTCGTCGGGGATCACTGTGCCGGGTGCGCGGCGGGGCGGCAACCGGTTTTCCGCAGGGCCCGTCCCGGGTGTGTGGCGAGTCCAATCCTGCCAGGTCGGCGGGTGGTTGCGGTAGGACGCAGAGCACCCGGGTTTCGCCTTGTGCGCCCCTGGCGCCCACCCGCAGACTCGTCCGCATCCACCTCTCCGGTTCCGTGCCGGCTCCCGCCTTCGGGGGCCGGCGCGCGCCTCGTGCTGCGCGCGGGCCGGAGGCGGGGTGGGGCAGGGCGATACGAGGGGGCTCGATGGAGATGAACACGGACCGGGATCTGGTGCTCAGGGCGCGGATGCGGCTGCTGAGCCACGACGGGCGGGTGCTGCACGCGCCCGCCGGACTGGCCGTCTACCGGCTGCTGTTCGCGGTGAACCCGCAGGTGTACGCCACGCGGCTGGCGTACGTCCTGGAGGAGTCGAGCCGCTCGGCGCAGGTCGCGCACCTGCCCGGGCGGCGGCGGGCGCTGCTCCAGGAGGCGCTGGCGGCGCTGGCCGTCGTCCCGGCGCACCACCCGCACCGGGCGAAGGTCCTGGAGCGCGTGGCGGCCGGGCTGCGCGCACTGGAGGCCGCACCGCAGAGCGCATCACAGACCGCACCGCAGACGGGGGCGGGGCGGTAGGCGCGGAGAGGGGCCGCCTGCGGTACGGCACGTGCTGTTTGACGGTCGGTCGGAGGCGGACGGGATGAGCAGCGGTTGGGCACCGCCGCGCGGGCCCGGGCCGTGGAGGGCGGCGGCCGGGGCGCGGTCCGGTCCGGCGGGGATCCCGGCGCCGGGCCGGGGCATCCGCGCCTCCTGAGCCGCCGGTGCCCGCCCTTGGGGGCCGTCCGGCGCACGGGCGGCCCCCAAAGGGGGTGGGTCAGGAGATTTCCATCTGGGCCATCATGCCCATCGCGGAGTGGTCGAGCAGGTGGCAGTGGTAGGGGTAGCGGCCGCGGTAGGTGTCGAAGACGGCCTGCAGGCGCACGCTTTCGCCGGGCAGCAGGCGCACGGTGTCCTTGAGGCCGCACTCCTCGGGGCCGGGGGGCTGCCCGTTGCGCTGAAGGACGCGGAACTGGACGAGGTGGAGGTGGAAGTTGTGGGGGACGTCCTTGTTGGCGTTGGTGACCGTCCACACTTCGCTGGTGCCGTGGGTGATGGCGGCGTCCACGCGGTCGGGGTCGTAGGTCTTGCCGTCGATCATGCCGCGGGGTTCGGCGCGTCCGTCCTCGTCGACCTGCAGGACGACGGTGCGTTCGCGGTCGGGTTCGGGCAGGGCGGGCAGGGTGCGCAGGCGGGCGGGGACCGAGCTGGGGTCGTGGGCGGCGCGGGTGACGTCGAAGCGCAGGACCTGGCCGACGTGTTCGGGCGGGCCGGGGGGCATGGCGTTGGTGAGGGTGACGCTGGTGCCCACGCGGTAGCGGGAGAAGTCGATGACGACGTCGGCGCGCTCGCCGGGTGAGAGGTCGACGGTGTCGGTGACGTGGGGGCGTTCCAGCAGGCCGCCGTCGGAGCCGATCTGGGTGATCGGGCCGCCGTCCTCCAGTTTGAGGGAGAAGAAGCGCAGGTTGGAGGAGTTGAGCAGGCGCAGGCGGTACTTGCGGGCGGCGACCTCCACGCGGGGCCAGGGGCGGCCGTTGGCGAGGATGGTGGTGCGGTTGAACGGGTCGTCCATGCGGTAGACGAGGTTGCCGTCCGTGTCGAAGCGGGCGTCGCGCAGGGCGATGGGCAGGTCGTAGCGGCCCGAGGGCAGGGGCAGGGCGGCTTCGGTGGCGTCGGTGAGCAGGTAGAAGCCGGCCAGGCCGCGGTAGACGTGTTCGGATTCGGCGTGGTGGGCGTGGTCGTGGAACCACAGGTTCGCGTGGCTCTGGTCGTTGGGGTAGGTGTAGGTGCGGGTGCGGCCGGCGGCGATGAGGGTCATGGGGTCGCCGTCGCTGTCGGCGGGCACGCTGGCGCCGTGCAGGTGGACGGAGGCCGGCTCGTCCAGGAGGTTGGTCTGGCGCACGACCACCGGGCGCCCGGAGCGGGCGCGGATGACGGGGCCGGGGAAGGCACCGTTGTAGGCGAGGACCCGGGCGGGGCGTCCGGGCAGGATCGGGGTGTGGACCTGGAGCATGGTGACGGCGTAGGTGTCGGCGCCGCCGTCGGTGGAGACGGGGCTGAGCACCGGGGGCAGGGGCATGGCCAGGGAGAACTTCCCGGCCAGCCGGGGGCCGGCGTCGGGTCCGGGGTCCGGCTGCCCGGTGGGGGTGGCGCTCTCGTGGACGTGGCCGGGGCCGTGGCGGTCGGCCGCGTCCGGGCCCGCGGGGGTGAGGGAGGCGGCCGGGCGCAGGGTGGTGCGCATCAGCAGGACTCCTCCCCCGGTCGCCAGGGCGGCGCCGATCATCCTGCGTCTGCTCACCATCGTGGGTCCTCCGGGGCGGCGGGTCTGTGGGGCTTGTCTGGAGCTGCGGGCCGGACTCGCGGACGGGGTGCCAGGCTTCGGGTCCGGGATCTTCCGGGGGCGATTGCAGCAGCGCCCGCTCGCGCGGCGGCGGAGTCCCGCTGGGGCCGGCGCCGTCCGTGCGGCGCAGGTCGCAGGTGTGCGGGGTGCGGGGTGCGGCGAGCTGGGCGTGTTGCGCGCCTGTTGCGCCGTGCGGGTCACCGTGGCTCGGGAAGCACTGGAGGATCCCTCGAAGCGGCTCCAGGCAGCTGGAAGCCGCGCGCCGGCGTGGACGGCCCGCGGGGATCCGGGGGGACTCGAAGGGGAGGGCGGGAGCGTGGACCTGCGGTACTGGCTGGGCAGGGCGGCCGAGGTCGTCGAGCGGTGGGGCGAGCGGTTCGGGCCCTTCGAGCCGCACCCCTCGCACCACGTGGACGACGCGGACTTCGCCGCCGCGTTCGAGCGCTTCGCCAAGCGCCTGGAGCACAACTACCCGTTCTTCCATCCCCGTTACGCCGGGCAGATGGTCAAGCCCCCGCACCCGGCGGCCGTCGTCGGCTACCTGGCGGCGATGCGCTTCAACCCCAACAACCACGCCTACGAGGGCGGCCCGGCCACCAGCGACATGGAACGCGAGTGCGTGGCGGCGCTGGCCGCCATGTTCGCGCTGCCCGCCCACGTCGGCCACCTCACCAGCAGCGGCACCATCGCCAACCTGGAGGCGCTGTACGTGGCGCGCCAGAGCCACCCCGGGCGGGCGGTGGCCTACAGCGAGCAGGCCCACTACACGCACAGCCGCATGTGCCACGTCCTGGGGGTGCGCGGGGTGGCGGTGGCCGCCGACGGCCTGGGCCGCATGGACGCGGACGCGCTGGAGGCGCTGCTGCGCGGCGGCGACGTGGGCACGGTGGTGGTCACCGCCGGCACCACCGGGCTCGGCGCCGTCGACCCCGTCCACGAGATCCTGCCGCTGGCCCGCCGTTACGGGGCGCGGGTGCACGTGGACGCCGCCTACGGCGGGTTCTTCGCGCTGCTCGCCGCCGACCCCGCCCAGGCCGCCGCCCTGGGCCTGGACCCGCGGCCCTGGCGGGCGGTCGGCGGCTGCGACTCGGTGACCGTCGACCCCCACAAGCACGGCCTGCAGCCCTACGGCTGCGGCGCGGTGCTGTTCGCCGACCCCGCCATCGGCCGCCACTTCGCCCACGACTCGCCCTACACCTACTTCACCGACGCCGAACTGCACCTGGGCGAGATCAGCCTGGAGTGCTCACGCGCCGGCGCCTCGGCGGCCGCCCTGTGGCTGACCCTGCAGCTCCTGCCGCTGACCCCCGGCGGCTTCGGCGCCGTCCTGGCCGGCGGGCGGCGCGCCGCCCTCGCCTGGGCCGACCTCATCCGGGACAGCCCGGACCTGACGCTCTACCAGCAGCCCGACCTGGACATCGTCACCTACCTGCCCACCGGCACGGGCCCGCTGTCGCTGGCGGGCACCGACGCCGCCGGCGAACGCGTCCTGCGCGCCGGGATGAGCGCCGAGGACGACCCCGTCTACCTGAGCCTGCTGCGCGTGGACGCCGCCGACTTCACCCGCCGCCACCCCGGCGCGCTCGCGGACGCCGACGGGGCGCGGATCCTGCGCAGCGTCCTGATCAAGCCCGAGGCCGAGCACTACCTGCCGCGCCTGCACGCGCGCGTCAGCGAACTCGCCCGCGCCTGAACCGGCTTCCCCCCGCGCAGCCCTTTTGTCCACCGATCCCGCCGATCGTCTACCGATCCCGCCGAGGAGAGTGTGTCCGTTGACCACCGCCACCCTGCGACCCGGCGCCGCCGCGCTCGCCCCCCTGACCCCGCCGCCCCCGCCCCCGCCCGCGGTCCGCCCCGCGCGCGACGGCGAGGAGGAACCCCTGGCCCGTACCCTGGCCGCCGCCTTCCACGACGACGCCCTGATGCGCTGGGCCTTCCCCGACGGCGCCCACCGCGCCCGCGTCCTGCCCGCCTTCTTCCGCGTCCACCTCGCCCAGTGCCTGGCCCACGACGGCGTCATGACCACCGACGCCCTGGACGGCGCGCTGCTGTTCCTGCCACCCGGCGTGTGGGAGAACCCCGCCCGGCGCGACACCGGCGCCGCCCGCGCCCTGGACCGGGCCGTCGACACCGCCGCCCACCCCGAGGCCGCCCACCGCCTGGCCGCCATCACCCGCCTCCAGCAGCGCCGCCACCCCGTCCACCGCCCCCACTACTACCTGGCGTTCATCGGCGTGCGCCCCGTCACCCGCCACACCCGCACCGCCGCCGCCCTGCTCGCGGCCGTCACCGCGCGCATCGACGCCGACGGCCAGGCCGCCTACGCCGAGACCAGTTCCCCGGGCGGCGCCCACCTGTGCGCCACCCACGGCTTCACCCGCTTCGGCGAGGCCATCGCCCTGCCCGGCGGCGGGCCCCGGCTGCGCCCGATGTGGCGGGGGCCCAGGTGAGCGCCGTCCTGCGGGTCCACTCCGCCGCCGAGATCGACGCCGGCGCCGGCGCCGAGCGCCCCGAGGTCGCCCGCGTCCTGGCCTGGAGCCGCGTCTTCCTGACCGCCTCCCACCCCGACCTCGGGCGCACCGGCCCCGTCTGCCCCTACACCCAGCCCTCCCTGCGCCGCGGCCTGTTCCACATCGCCACCATCGAGGGCCAGGACGACGACGACCTGCCCGCCCTCGTCGCCGGGCTGCGCACCTGGTACGACACCCTCCTGGACGGCCTGACCGAGGAGTCGGAGCGCGAACTGCTCACCATCCTGCTCCTGCTGCCCCACCTGGATCCCGCCGACTCCACCGCCCTGGACGAACTCCAGCGCAAGGCCAAGGACGACTTCGTCGAACAGGGCCTGATGATCGGCCAGTTCCACCCCGTCTGCGAGGAGGGCGGCCTGTGGAACCCCGCCTTCCGCCCGCTGCGCGCCCCCGTCCCGCTGCTCGCCGTGCGCAAACTCCTCGTCTTCGACCTGCCCTTCCTCACCGGCGACGAGACCCACCTCACCCACTACCTCGCCCGCTTCGCCCCCGCCATGCCCGCCCGCATCCGCGACCAGCTCGTCACCGGCATGACCGCCCGCACCAAGTCCCCCTCCCCCGTGGCCGCCTGACCCGGGCCCCCGGAACCCCGGCCGGCGCCCGGGCGTCCCGGGGGCCCAACTCCCCGCACCTCCTTGCGTTTTGGATCGCCCGGCTCCCCACCCCGCGCGGCCTGCGCGCCGCACCGCCCGCCCCGGAGCGCACGCGTCCGGGGCGGAGGCGGCGCCTGCTCCGTGGCCGGGACGGCCGGGGACGAAACCCGCTGGCCGGGCCGGGTGGTGGCAGGGCAGGGTGGGCGCATGACCCGCCAGGAACTCGCCGCGCTGCTCACCGACCAGACCCCGGCCTGCGGCCCCGCCCGCCGGGCGCTGCTGTCCGGCGGCGCGTTCGATGTCGGGACCAACCTGATCCCCGCCCGGCGGCTCGCCGGTGTCTACAGCCGGCGCGAGCGCAGGATCCTGGAACGCGGCCTCCATTCGCTCGGCCTCGCCGAGTCCCTCGCGATCCTGCGCCAGGCCGGGGACGGGGCCCTGCGCATCGCCGTCGTCCAAACACCGGACTGCAGCGGGCCGTTCATCGTCTTCCTCGACGCCACCGCCACCCGCGTCCTGGCCTGCCTGGACAGCCCCCGCTTCCCGCCCCGGCCCCTCGACACCCACCGACCCTCCCGAAGCGCCGGCTCGTACTGGTCCGAACACGCCACAGCGGCAGCTCCGCCGCCAGGCAAACGTCAGCAGACCGCCCCTGGGGGGAAACTCTTGAGACGAAACATGATCAGGAACAACACTGGGTGAGACACGACGAGCCGGTGACCAGGCTCTGCGGCCACTGTCCTGGCGATCTTCGACGTCAGCAGGCTCGCTCCGCCTCGCCCGGCCGCCGGTCGCCGACCTCCGCCGACCTCCGCCGACCTCCGCCGACCTCCGCCGACCTCCGCCGACCTTGGGAACGACCGGCGGAACCGAACAAACTCACCCCGCCCGGTCCGGCGCGGGTTCGGGAACCTCCACACGAAGGTCCCCTCACCGGCGCGTGCACCGAAACCAACCCGCCCCGGCCCGGGCCGGCCGCCCGGCTCGAAGAACCAGCGGCCCGCCGCCCGCTGCGAGGTGGGCAAAGTCCTCGCCACCGGCGAGGCACACGCCCGGCCCGCCCACCACCGGAAGGGCACCGAACCCAGGCGCACAGCTTGACCAGCCTGAGCGAGGATGACCTGGACGGATCAGGTAGAACTGCTCGCGTCACAGCACCAGCTCCGAGAGGCGAGGTATGGATCACCGGGATGTGGATGGCGCCGTGGCCGAGATGGTGCGGGCACTCGGCCCGCACACAGCGGACAACTGGGCGGTCTCAGCGGATTCGCTTGACTGGACCTGCCGGGAGACGGCTGTCCACGTGGCGCACGACCTGCTGGCCTACGCCGGCCAGGTGGCAGCCTGCCCCGCCGATGCCTACCTGCCTTTTGATCTGACGGTCCCCCCGGACGCCTCCCCCCGGGAGGTGCTCCAAGTGGTCACCGCCTGCGCGGGACTGCTCAGCAGTGCGCTGGCCACGGCTGACCCGCAGGTGCGGGCCTGGCACTGGGGCGCCTGTGACCCGGCCGGCTTCGCGTCGATGGGTGTTGCCGAGATCCTCCTTCACACCTACGACATCACCCAGGGCCTGGGCGTGCCGTGGCTGCCACCGCAACCGTTGTGCGAGGGCGTGCTCCGCCGCCTCTTTCCCGACGCCCCGCCCGGAGAGCCCATCGAGGTCCTCCTCTGGTGCACTGGCCGGGGCGAGTTGGACGGTCGCCCCCGCCGCACCTCATGGACGTGGCAGGCAGCGACCTCCTGACAGATCTCTGCGAAGGTTGAACGTCAAGCCGAGCGGCAACGCCCTGCGCTCCGAAGCCCGTTCGGCACGGTCCGCCGGGCGGCCGGGCCCGACCCCCGACGCCAGCCTCGGCACGACGCCTTTCCGGTCCTGCCGCCCCCGGCTCGGGGCCCCGACGCCCGGGCTTGCCAGGCGGCCCCATGGCCTGTCCCGGGCCGGCCGGTTCGGGATCACGCAGCCCCCCGGGGGCCTCCCCTGCTTCAGGCCTTTCAGCCGGTCCCGGCCCCGGCGGCGGCCTCGGCGGGCAGGCGGGAGGTGACGAGGTCGGCGACCGCCCGGCTCATCGCCTCGCGCTCGGCCGCCGGGTCGGCGGCGGTGGCCAGGGCGACGGCCGCCTGGTGCAGCGCCCCGTACAGCAGGTGGGCCAGGGGTTCCGCCTGGCCGGGGGCGAGCAGGCCGCGGCGGGCGGCGCCGTCCAGGGAGGCGCGCAGCAGCTGCCGGGCGCAGTAGGGGTCGCCGAAGCGCACCGAGCGTTCCCAGCCGAGGACGAGGGGGCCCTCGATGAGCAGGATCCGCTGCACGGGGGCTTCCAGGCAGGCCGTCAGGTAGGCGTCCATGCCGGCCAGCATCCGTCCGATCACGCCGTGGCCCGCTTCTTTGGCCTCGGTCGCCGCGTGGGCGCAGCGGTCGTGGACGTCGTGCTGGACGGCCTCGTAGGCGGCTTCGAAGAGGCGGTGCTTGTCGGGGAAGTGGTGGTAGAGCGCGCCGCGGGTGACTCCGGCGCGCTCGACGATGCGCGTGGTGGAGGTCTCGGCGTAGCCGTCCGCGGTGAACAGGGCGATCGCCGCGTCGACGAGGTGTCTGCGGGTGGCGTCGCCCTGTTCGGCCTTCTTCGTCATGGCCTCATCGTACGGAGTAGACGTTGACGTCGTGGTCGAGGCCGAGGAGGGCGGGGTCCAGGCGGCCGGAGGCGGCGAGGACGAAGGCCATCGGGTCGGCGGCGGGCGCGGTGGCGGTGGCGGCGTGGGGGCGGCCGAGGCGTTGGAGTTCGGCGCGCAGCCAGGTCTCGCTGGCGGCGAGGCCGGGGCCGTCGGTGGTGCGGGGGTGGCCGAGGGCGGTGCGGATGTCGTCGGCGTGGACGAACGCGTCGTACCACAGGGTCAGGACGCCGTTGGCGACGGTGCGCCCGAAGCGGGGGTTGACGCTCTGCCAGACGCGGTCGTCGAGGCGGGCGAGGGAGGCGGTGAGGCGGGCGGCGGCCTCGCGCAGGAGGGCGGCGAGTTCGCGGGGCGGGGTGTCGCGCAGGGCGCGGGCCTGGTCGTCGGGGGTGCGGGTGCCGATGGTGCCGTCGGCGGAGTCGAGGGCGTTGGCGGTGACGTGCGCGGCGACGTCGCGCACCTGCCATCCGGCGCAGCGCGTGGCCGCGTCCCGGTCGGTGTCCTTGAGAGCGTCGAGCAGGTCGGCGAAGAGCCCGAATTCGGTGTCGAGCCCCGCCACGACCTGCGCCCTGTCCATCCCCGTCATGCCGTCAACCCCCTGGTGTGCGGCGGCCGTTGGTGGCCGTGCCGTCGCCGACGACGATACATACATGCAGCCTGTATGTATAGGGCGGGGGTGGTGTGGCGCGGGAAGTCGGCCCCGTCGACTCCCCGCGCCGGCAAGGGCCTTGAGGGCGGCGCCCGCACCACGGCACTACCCCTCGGCCCTGCCCTGCCCAGCCGGGGGCAGCGCGGAGTGGAAAGTCGGCCCCGTGGACTTCCCACTCCCCCGGCCGGATGGCCGGGGTGCTTACTGGTTCGGTGGCGTGGGCGGGTCGTTGGGCGGCGGGTTCTGCGGGCCGGCGAGAAGGGCCTCGGGGCTGCGGGCGTCGTCGTGCAGCTCGTCCGGTAGCGGTGGCAGAGCGGGTTGTCTGGGTGCCCGGGCGGGTCCGCGGGATGCGCGGCCGCGTTGCTCGCGCCAACGGCCCTGTCTCTCCGGGTGGATCGTGCCGCTCAACTCGGCTTCCTCTCTGCTGGTCCTGCCCGTTCCGGCCATCCTGGCGCGGACGGCCGGCGCGGCGCGGAGATTCGCCCCTTGTCGGATCATGGGCCCGGGATGGCTGCGCCCGGCCGGAGGTCGACGAGGCGAGTCGGGTTCAGCAGCTCTCCTCCACGCAGAGGAGGGTCCATGCCGTCCGCGGAGGCGAATTCGTAGGGGTTGTGAACTGCTGGGGATCGAGGTCGTTTTCGTGCGCATGGGTGTCCGTGAGTTTGTTTTCGATCACGGCTTGTTGGACCGGTGAAGCGACTGTCAGTGGCGTGTGCCAGGGTGGTGGCGCTGACGGAGAGGGGGATGGCGTGACCGGGCCCGGGAAGCCGCTGCGGCGGATCGACGCGCCGTTCGTTTCCCTTGGACCGTCGGGTGTGACGGTCCGTGACCGCCTCAGGGGCCTCACCCCCGAGGACGAGCGAGTGCTGCGGCTGGTCGGTGAGCACCTGGGTTCGCTGGCGTCGCGTGATCTCAAGGCCCGGTGCGCCGACGGCCTGGAGCACTCCACTACCACGTGGGCGGGGCGCAAGCGGGACCTGACGGCCGAGTCGTCGTCACGGTGGGCCGGGAGCATCACGAAGGCCACGCACGACCAGTGGGCGCTGTCGCGCCGGGGGCAGGCCGCGCACCTGGACTCCCTGGACACCGGGATCAGGACGATCTCCCACCGGCTGTCCCTGCCGATCGGGGAGAAGGGTGGCAGGCGGCAGCCCGGCGGATACCGTTCCAGGCACGAGTGGTTCGTCAAGACCCGTCGCCTGGCGATCCTTGAGGAGCGCCGCGAACAGGTCGCGGCCGACCGTGAGGCCGGCCGCGTGCGCGTGGTGCGCGGCGGCCGAAAGCTGCTGGGCACCCGGCACAACCTCACCGCCGCGGACCTGACCGAAGCCCGGTGGCGGGAGAAGTGGGAAACCGCCCGGTGGTTCCTGTCGGCTGACGGGGAGTCCGGCAAGCGGTTCGGGAACGAGACGATCCGCGTCACCCCCGACGGCGAAGTGTCGATCAAGCTGCCGGCCCCGCTCGCCGACCTGGCGAACGCCAGGCACGGCCGGTACGTCCTGGCCGCGAAGGTGTCCTTCCCGCACCGGGGGCAGGAGTGGGCCGACCGCATCGAGGCCGACCGGGCGGTGGCGTACCGCATCCACCTGGACGTGGACCGGGGACGCTGGTACCTGGACGCCTCCTGGACCCGGCCGGTCGTGCGGACGATGCCGCTGGAGGCGGCCCGTGCGGCCGGGATGGTCGGCGTGGACACCAACGCCGACCACTTCACGTGCTGGCGGCTCGATGTCCACGGCAACCCGGTCGGCGAGCCCCAGCGGTTCCCCTACGACCTGTCCGGCACCGCCACCCACCGCGACGCCCAGGTCCGCCACGCCATCACCCGGCTTCTGCACTGGGCCAAGCGCTGTGGTGTCACGGCGATCGGTCTGGAGAACCTGGACTTCACCGCCGAGACCACCCGCGAGAAGCACGGCCGCCGCAAGCGGTTCCGGCAGCTCGTCTCCGGCATCCCCACCGGGAAACTCCGTGCCCGGCTCGTCTCCATGGCCGCCGAGCTCGACCTGGTCATCGTCGCGGTCGACCCCGCCTACACCTCCCGGTGGGGCGCGCAGCACTGGCAGAAACCGCTCGCGACACCCACCCGTAAGACCACCCGACACGACAGCGCCGCTGTCGCCATCGGGCGACGCGCCCTCGGACACCCGATCCGGCGACGGACGACACCGCCCCACGACGACCGGAGCGATCGTCGCGGGCATCGGACCGCCCAGGCCCCATCGGGCATCCGGGGACACGAGGAAACCCGCCACCCCGCCACGGACCGTGCACACGATGCACGCAGCCGGACGGGGACAACGAGAACGCGGGCGACCAGCGCACCCAAAACCGTTCGGGATGCGCGCAGTGATCAACCGTGGGTCCAAGACTCACTCCTGCTCACTGAATAGGAACGGTTTTCGCCATCATGGTGTCGTCGTCCAGACTCCACGGCTACGGGGTCCGCTGGGACCCCGGTGCCCGGTGCTACCGGGTGCGCAACGAGGTCACCGGGCAGTGGCTGCGCAGCGGCTCCAGCGGTGAACTCGCCGGCTTCCACTCGTTTTGCGCCGCGTTCTCGGCGTGGCGCCTGTTCGAGGTGCACCGCAGGACCGGTGGGTGATGGGGCCGATCCTGGACCGTGCGACGGCCGAACAGCGGCGTGAGGCCGCCCTGGTGGCCGACGACCTGGCGGCCGTCCTCGCGCTCGCCGGGGCGAAGTTGCCGTCCCTGGAGGTGGACTGGGACTTCGGGCGCCGCACCGGCTGCTACCTGATCTCCCTCGGCGCCGCCCGCACCGCCGAAGTGCTGCGCATCGTCGAGCTGTTGCGCAAGGGCCTGCACTACGAGCACCTCGCCGCCGCCGAAGAAGGACGGTGACTGCCTTGCCCGACCCCCGGCTTCACGCCGAAGCGCCCGTGTGCCGGCTCGGCTGCCTCGTCCTGGTGCGCGACGTGCGCGGGGATGTCCTGCTCGTCGACCCCGACCACCTGGACGGGCTGATCCTGCCCGGCGGCGCCGCCCGGCCCGACGAGGCGCCGCACGAGGCCGCCGCCCGCCACCTGTTCGCGCAGACCGGTCTCGTCCGGCGCCTCACGCACGTCCTGGCCGTCGACTTCGCCTGCGCCGACCGCTACCCGCAGCGCCTGGGCCTCGTCTTCGACGGCGGTGTCACCGGCGGCCGGCCCATCGGTGCGCGTTTCGTGCCCGTGCGGCGGATCGGGCAGGTCATGGCCCCGGCGCAGGCCGCCCGCGTCACGCAGGCGCTGACGGGCCGTGCCGTGCCGCTGCTCCTGCACGGCCAGCGCGCCGCCTGAACCCACCGGGGACGGGCGCCGCGGGGCCCGGTGCCCCCGTGCCCGCAACGCCCGCACGAGTGGCCGCCGGGCCGGACCGCCCGGAACCGGACGCCCCGGGGACAACGCCCGGAGCGCCGCGAGGACGGGGCACCGGGCCCCGCACGGGACGGGGCGGGCGCAGCGACGGGCGGGCAGGCGGGGCGGGGTGTGGGGTGTGGGGGTGTCAGGCGGCGGCGAGGGCCGGGCGTGGGGTGCGGGTGAGGCAGTCGTCGGTGAAGGCGAGGGCGCGCAGGTGGTAGGGGCGGGCGGCGTGGCCCAGGGACAGGTTGTGGCCGGCGCCGTGGGCGGTGGTGAGGCGGGCCAGGCCTTCGGGGAAGGCCCGGGTGAGGGCGGTGCGGGCGGGCGGGTCCAGGCGCCACCAGGTCTCGTGGTCGGCGAGGGTCAGGCGGACGGGGACGCGGACGCGGGCGGCCAGGGTGGTGTAGCGGGTGTGCCAGGTGGCCAGTTCGCGGGATTCGAGGGCGGGGACGGGGGTGAGCAGGGTGCGGGCGGCGTGGAAGGTGCCGGGCGGGTAGAGGTGCAGGGGGCCCCAGTTGAGGCGGCCGCCGCCGGCGAGGTCGTCGGGCCGGTCCCACGCGCCGGGGGCGTAGTGCTGGGCGAGGCCGGAGATGTCGACGCCGAGCAGGGGCAGGGCGGGGTCGTCGGGCCAGTGGGCGGCGAGCTGGAGGGCGATCTTTCCGCCGAAGGAGTGGGCGAGGAGCTGGACGCCGGCGCCGACGGGGTGGGCGCGGGCGTAGTCGGTGAGGGCGGCGTGCAGGGTGGCGGCCTGGTCGGCGATGAGCTGGCCGTGGGGCAGGCGGCGGGCGGAGGCGCCGTGGCCGGGGCGGTCGGGGGCGAGCACGGTGTAGCCGAGGCGGGCGGCCAGGGTGAGCAGGTCGGTGTCCGGGTGGGCGGGGCCGGCGAAGTAGGCGGCGCGCATGCCGCGTCCGTGGATGGCCAGCAGCAGGGCCTTGGGCTCACCGGCGGACCCGGCCGCAGTGGCGGATCCGGCGGGTGCGGCGGGGGGTTCGGCGACCAGGGCGGAGACGGGGATGCCGTCGGCGTCGAGGACCAGTGAGCGCACCAGGGGGCTCGGAGCGGGGGCGTGCCTCATGCGGTCACCGCCCGGCGGGCGGCGTCGAGGCGGGCGGCATCGAGCCCGGCGGCTTCGGGTCGGGCGGCATCGAGCCCGGCGGCATCGAGCCGGGCGGCATCGAGGCGGGCGGCATCGAGGCGGGCGGCGTCGAGCCGGGCGGTCCAGGTGCCCACATCGCCCTGGCGCATGAGGGAGGTGCCGATCAGCAGGCCCGCGTAGCCGGCGTCCAGGAGGCGGGCGCCGTCGGCCGGGTCGGTGATGGCGGAGGCGGAGACGGGGGCGCGGGTGCCGCACGCGCGCAGGGCGGGCAGCAGGCGCAGGGAGCGGGTGAGGTCGCCGGTGTCGCGTTCGCGGCGGCGGATGTCCTTGTTGTTGACGGCGATCACGCACGCCTCGGGGCGGGTGAGGCGCTCCAGTTCGGCTTCTTCGGTGATCTCGACGAAGGGGGTGAGGCCGAGGCCGAGGGCGGCGGTGATCAGGCGGCGCAGGGAGGCGGCGGGCAGCAGGGCGGCGGTGAGCAGGACGGCGGAGGCGCCGAGGGCGGCGGCGGCCTCCAGCTGGGCGGGGCGGGTGAGGAAGTCCTTCTGCAGGACGGGCAGGGAGGTGGTGGCGGTGACCTCGCGCAGCAGGCGGGGGGTGCCGCCGAACCAGCGGCCGGTGACCACCGACAGGCAGGGGGCGCCGGCCTGTTCGTAGCGGGTGACGAGGTCGGTGACGGTGCGCGGGCCGAGCAGGTCGGCGCCGTGGGGGTCGCGGAGCTTGATCTCCATGACCAGGGGGCGGTCGGCGGCGAGCAGCGCGTCCAGGAACCGGGTGGAGGCGGACGCGACTTCGGGGGCGGGCCCGGCAGCGGGCGGGGACGGGGCGGCGGGCAGGGAGGGGGCGGCGGTCATGGTCGGGGGTCCTCGGGAGACGGCGGCGGGAGGGACGGCTGGTGCGGGTGCCAGGCGCGGGTGAGGGCGGTGAGGGCCTCGCGGGTGAAGCGGCCGGCGCCGTCGCGGGCGGCGGTGTCGATGTCGGCGCCCGCGTACAGGGGGTGTTCGGTGACGGTGGTGTAGGCGGGGCGGTTGCCGGCGTTCAGGCCGCCGGCGAGGAGGAAGGGGATGCTCAGGCGCGGCAGCAGGGCGTGGACGTCGGCGGGCCGCAGGGGGTGGCCGGTGGAGCCGACGCGGCCGTCGTCGGTGACGGTGTCCAGGAGGAACAGGTCGCATCCGGCGCGTTCGAAGGCCCGGATGAAGGGGCGTTCCAGGCAGCGGCCGCGGGCCAGGTGCAGGACCTTGACGAGGACGGCGTGGGGCAGGCGCCGGCGCAGGTCGGCGACGACGGCGGGCGGCTGGTAGGCGTGGAGCTGGATCCAGCGCACGCCGGCGTCGGCGGCCAGGCGGGCCAGGGCGGCGGCGTCGTCGAGGAAGGTGACCAGGACCGGTTCCAGGCCGCTGCCGTGGGCGGCGGCGGCCAGCCGGACCAGGCGCTCGGCGCTGAGGTCGGCCGGTCCCCCGGGCACGCCGTGCCACAGGCCCACCAGGGTGGGGCCGCCGGCGGCGAGCAGGGCGACGTCGGCGGCGGTGCGCGCCCCGCACACCTTCAGGTGACGCAGGCCCGGGCGCGGGGCGGGCGCCGGGCGCCGCGCGACGGCGGTGCCCGGGGGCGCCGGCAGGACGGGCGGGGCCGGCGGGAAGGACGGGAAGGACAAGAAGGGCGGGGAGGACGGGCCCGGCGGGGAGGGCGGGGAGGGCAGGGCGTTCATTTGCCGAGTCCGAGCATCGCGGCGATGCGGTTGTACTGGATCTCGTTGCTGCCGGAGTAGATGGTGCCGGCGACCGCGTTGCGCACGTCCTTCTCCAGCCCGTACTCCGACATGTAGCCGTTGCCGCCGAAGACCTGGACAGCGGCCAGCGAGGTGGCGAGGTTGGACTCGCTGGTGAGGAGCTTGGCGATGGCCATGTCGACGGTGACGTTCTCGCCGGCCTCCAGGCGCTGGGCGGTGTCGTAGAGCCACTTGCGGGCGGTCTCCAGGCGGATCTTGGTGTCGACGATCTTGTTGGCGACCGACTGGTAGGAGCCGATGGGCTTGCCGAAGGACATCCGGGTCTTGGCGTAGTCCAGGCAGCGGGCCAGGCGGTGCTGCATCTCGCCGGTGTTGACGATGAAGGAGTAGAGGATCTCGCGCTTCATGACGTGGTCCAGGACGAGGAAGCCGCCGCCGACGCGGCCCAGGACGCGGTCGGCGGGCACCCGTACGTCGTCGAGGTAGACCTCGGACAGCGGGGAGGTGCGCAGGCCCATCTTCCTGATGGGCTTGCCGGTGCTCAGGCCCGGCATGCCGCGGTCCAGGAGGAAGGCGGTCACGCCGAGCGCGCCGCCCTGGGGGTGGGTGCGGGCGTAGACGACGATGACGTCGGCGACGGGGCCGTTGGAGACGAAGGTCTTGGCGCCGGTGAGGACGAAGTGGTCGCCGTCGCGCACCGCGCGGGTGCGCATCTGCATGGCGTCCGAGCCGCCCTCGGACTCGGTGATGGCGTGCGCGCCGATCGCCTCGCCGGAGGCGATGCGCGGCAGGTAGGCCTCCTTGAGGGCGGGCGAGCCGAAGGCCTGCAGGGGCACGCCGGTGGAGGCCATGGAGGTGGTGACGCAGAAGTTGAGGCCGCCGTCGCGGCAGTGCTGCCCCAGGCCCTCCAGGACGTACATGGTGGTCAGCAGGGACTGTCCGAGCCCGCCGTGGGCCTCGTCGAAGGGCAGGGACAGGATCCCGGTCTTCTGGATCAGGCGCCATTTGTCGTGGGAGAAGGCGGCCTGCTCGTCGCCTTCGATGTGGCCGGCGCTCAGGTCGTCACCGAAGCGGGCCAGTGCCTCGCGCAGGGCGTCCTGGTCGGCGTTCCAGCGGATCACGGTGGTGCCGCCTTCCTCCCGGGCCTGCCGCTCACGGGGGCCCGGGGTGTCCAACCGGCGCGGGGCGCACCGGCGTTCAGTGGCTTGACTCGCTTGACGGGCATGACGGGCTTGACTCGTTTGACGGGCTTGACGGGCCTGCCTCGTTTGACGGGCTCGCGGGCGTGACTCGCTTGACGGGCTTGCGGGCCCGGCTCGTGGGCCGGGCTTGCGGGTTTGACCCGCTTGACGGGCGTGGCCCGTCCGGCGGGCCCGGGCCGGCTTCGGCTCGCCTCGGCCGGCCCCGGCTGTGCGGCCGTCGCTCTAGTAGGCGGAGGAGTTGTGGGCGTCGAGCTGGTGGACCTCGTCGCCGCGCAGGGCCGGGGAGAAGACGCACACCAGGCGCATGTCCTCGTGGGGGGAGGCGACGAGGTAGTGGGCGTCGTGCTCGTCCAGGGCGTACAGGCGCCCGGGGGTGATGGGGTGGGCGTTGCCGTCCATGTCGACGACCTCGCCGGAGCCGGCGATGCAGTAGCAGGCTTCGAGGTGGTTGCGGTACTCCAGGCGGGACTTGGTGCCGGCGTTGACGATGGTGTCGGTGAGGCTGTAGCCGAGGCCGTCGCTCTCCACAAGGAAGCGGCGGGACAGGCCGTTGCCCCACTCGACGGTCTTCACGTCGTCAAGGTCGCGGATCAGCATGCGGGTTCTGCCTCTCTGGTGGCGGGGGTGAGGGTGACGGCGGTGCCGGTCGTGCCGGCGGCCGCGCCGGTCGTGGTGCCGGTGGTGGTGCGGGTGGGTCCGCCCGCCCGCGGGGGGTGGGGCGGGCGGAGTTCACGGAGGAAGGCGCGCAGCGCCGCGAGGGGGTCGGTGCCGGTGTTCAGGGCGGCCTCGACGCGTTCGACGGCGGCGGAGCCGACGACGGCCGCGCGGGCGCCGGTGGCGGCGACGGCCTCCAGGTCGGTGGCGGTGCGCACGCCGAAGCCGATGGCGACGGGGGTGTGGGGGGCGGCCCGGTTGAGGGCGGCGACGGTGGCCTTCAGGGTGCGGTGGCCGGCGGCGGGTGCGGTGCCCGAGCGTCCGTAGTGGGCGACCAGGTAGACGTAGGCGCCGTGGGCGGTGCGGGCGGCCTCGGTGAGGACGCCGGGGCCGGAGGTGGCGTAGCAGGTGGCGACCTGGGGCAGGCCGGCGTCGCGGCAGGCCTGCTGCCAGGCGGGGCGCTGGCGCGGGGGCAGGGCGTGGACGAGCAGGGCGTGGGCGCCGGCGGCGGCGATGGCGCGGGCGGTGTGTCCGGGGTCCGGGCGGCGCAGGCTGTGGGACCAGTCGGCGAGCAGTGCGATCTTCAGGCGTCTGAGCTGCGGGACGAGGCCGGTGAGTTCGGCCAGGACGGTGTCCAGGGTGGTGCCGGTGGCCAGGGCGCGGGCGGCGGAGCGGCGGATGACGGGGCCGTCGGTGGGCGAGTTGGGGAAGGGGACGGCGAGTTCGAGGACTTCGACGCCTTCGTCGTCGAGCATGCGGGCGGTCTCGGCCAGGGGGGCGGGCGGGTCGCCGGCGTTGAGGAACACCGCGAGCGCGGGGTGCCCGTCGGGGCGCTTGGGCAGGAACGGGTGCTCGGGCGGGAACGGGTGCCCGGGCGGGAGCGGGTGCTCGGACGGGAGCGGGTGCCCGGGCGGGAACGGGGGCCCGGGCGGGAGCGGGTGGTCAGACACCGGCCACCGCCTTGTCCCCCGCCGTCGTCGTGCGGGCCGCCGTGAGTGCCGTGGCCGTCTTGCCGGGGGTGCGCAGGCGCTGGGCCAGGGCGCGGGGGGCGCCGTCGGCGAGGGCGGCGAGGGCGGTGGCGTGGGCGGTGGGCCAGTGGGTGTGGCGTCCGGAGGCGATCGCGAGGGCGGCGGCGTTGAGGGCGATGGTGTGGGTGGCGGCGCGGCCGGCGCGGCCGGCGAGGGCGTCGAGGAAGTGGCCGGTCAGGTCGCCGGGGTGGGGGGCGAGGTCGGCGAGGGTGCCGGTGTCGGGGGCGAGGGAGCCGGCGGGCAGGTGGATGGTGGTGTGGGGGGTGTGGAGGGTGTTGTCGGCGAAGGGCAGGAGTTCGTCGGCGCCTTCGGTGTTGTGGGCCAGCCACACCTGGCGTCCGCTGCCGTGCGTGCCGGCGTGGGCGGTGAGGTCGCGCAAGGCGGTGAGGTCGCGCAGGGCGCTGAGGGGGGCGGTGGCGGAGACGCCGGTGAGCTGGGCGGTGACGGGGGCGGTGGCCAGGAAGGGGCCGAGGGCGTTGAGGAAGCGGCCGAAGGGCTTGAGGGTGAGCGGGTAGAGCAGGCGGGCCAGGCGGGTGAGGGCCGGCGGGTAGACGTGCGGGCCGGCGAAGGCGATGTTGTGGCGGGCCAGGTGGTCGGCGGTCTCGGTGTGGGAGGAGGTGAGGGTGATGCCCAGGCGTTCCAGCAGGTCGATGGAGCCGGCAGCGCTGGTGTAGGCGCGCGAGCCGGTCTTGACGACGGGTACGCCCATGCTGGCTGCGGTCAGGGCGGCGGCGGTGGAGAGGTTGAAGGTGGCCGGTCCGCCGCCGGTGCCGACGATGTTGGCGCTGCCCGGGTGGGCGGGGCCGGGGTCGGGGCTGCGTTCGGTGAGGGAGGTGGTGAGGGCGGCGAGGGTGGCGGTGTCGGGCAGGCGGGTGGCGAGGCTGGCCAGCAGGGCCGCCGCCTGGGCCCGGTCGCTGTCGCGGGCCGGGCCCTGGGCGGCGCCCTCCAGCCGGTCCCACCACGAGCGCCAGGTGTCCAGGGGGACGGGCCGGGCGGCGATCAGGGCGGTGAGGGCCGGGTGCACGGGGATCAGCCGCCGGCGACGGTGGCGGCCAGCGCGCGGCGCTGGGCGATGAAGGCGTCGATCGCCTGCACGGAGCGGAAGTTGTTCGGGTCGAGGTCGGTGTCGTCGACCGGCAGGGCGAAGTGGTCCTCGACCCAGGCGATCAGCTTCAGGACGCCGAGGCTGTCGATGACGCCGTCGGTGAGCAGGTCGTGGTCGTCGGCGAGCTGCTCGGGGGTGACGTCGGGCAGGAACTCCTCGATCAGGAACTTCTTGATCTGCGCGATGTTGTTCATGGTGGTCGCAACTCCCTTGAAAGGTTCGTGACTTCCGGAAAACAGGACTTCGGACGGCAGGGCTCCGGGTGTGCCGGTCGGCCGGCGGGCTGGTCAGCCGGCGGGCCGGGCGGTGTGGGGGGCTGTGCCGGCGAGGACGGCCTTGCGGTCGACCTTGCCGGTGGGGGTCTTGGGCAGCGGGGTGTCGTGGATGGCCAGGCGTTCGGGCACGGCGGCGCGCGGCAGGTTGGCGGCCAGGTGTTCGCGCAGGGTGAGGGTGTTGAGGGCGGAGCCGGGGGTGCGGTGGACGGCGGCGTGCAGGCGCTTGCCGGTCAGCGGGTCGCTCTCGGCGGCGACGGCGGCCTCGCGGACCTCGGGGTGGGCGAGCAGGACGCGTTCGACCTCGGCGGTGTTGACGGCGACTCCGCGGACCTTGACCTGGAAGTCGGCGCGTCCGGTCAGGTGCAGGCGGCCCTGGGCGTCGCGTACGGCGAGGTCGCCGGTGCGGAACCAGCGCCGGCCTTCTCCGGCGCCGTCGGGCCGGGTGGTGAAGCGGCCGGCGTCGCGGGAGCGGTCGAGGTAGCCGGCGGCCTGGAAGGGCGTGGAGACGTACAGTTCGCCGCTGCCGGGGCCGGTCACGGGGGTGCCGTCGGGGGCGGCGAGCAGGGTGCGCACGCCGGGCAGCGGGGTGCCGATGGGCACCGGCAGGGCGGCGGTGGCGTCCAGGGCGTCGAGTTCGTGCAGGAAGCTGTCGTTGGTCTCGGTGCAGCCGTAGATGTTGTAGAGGCGCGCGGCGGGCAGCAGGGCGGGCAGCGCGGCCAGGGTGCGGGCGTCGATCGCGTCGCCGGTGAACGCGGCGTGCTCGACGCTGTCCAGCACCGTGGCGCCGCCCGGGCCCTGGGAGGCGGCCTGGGTGAGCAGGGCGTAGCACAGGGGGACGGCCTGCAGGACGTGGGGGCGGTGGCGGGTGAGCTGGGTGAGGAGGTGGCGGGCGGACAGGGCGTGGGCGGGGTCCAGGAGCAGGACGGTGCCGCCGGCGGCGAGGGTGGCCCAGACGTCGAGCAGGCACAGGTCGAAGTTGAGGGGGGCGTAGTTGGCGACGACGCGGCCGGGGCCGAGGTCGAAGGTGTCGTGGGCCCAGGCGGTGAAGCGGTCGACGGCGCTCTGGGCGAGGGGGACGATCTTGGGCAGGTCGGTGGAGCCGGAGGTGGTGAGCATGAAGGAGGTGCCGGCGGCGAGGGTGGGCACGCCGGGGTGGGTGGTGGCGGGCAGGGCGGGGGGCCGGCGGCCGGCGGGGGTGAGCAGGTGGCGGGCGCCGGCCTGGGTGTGGAGGGCGGCGAGCAGGGCGGGGGCGAGCTGGGGGGAGGGCAGCAGGAAGGGGCGGCGTTCGGTGAGGCAGGCCAGGACGAGGGCGACGGCTTCGGGGGATTTGGTGGCGTGCAGGGCCACGGGTTCGCCGGGGGCGAGGTCCAGGGCGCGCAGGCGCCGGCGTTCGCGGCCGGTGAGGTGGGCGAGTTCGCGGTAGGTGACGGCGCGGTCGTGCCAGAGCAGGGCGGTGGCGTCGGGGCGGCGGCGGGCGTGGTGGGCGAACGCGTCGGGCAGGGACAGCGGCGGCACCGCGGCGGGGGCGTCTGGGGTGGTCATGGCGGGTCACTCCCCTGCCGGGGCGATGGTCGCCCAGCCGGCCTTGACGGCGGTGGCGGTGGCCGTGGCGGTGGTGGTGGCGAGGGTGAAGCGCACGACGGTGCCCCGGTCGTGGGGGTGCAGGGTCAGGTGCAGCGGGGTGCCGGGGGTGACGGGGGCGGCGAAGCGGGCGCCGAGGGCGGTGATGCGGGTGGGGTCGCCTGCGGCGTGGCGGTCGGTGATCTCTTCGGCGGCCAGGGCGAGCAGGTGCATGCCGTGGGCGATGGCCGAGGGGAAGCCGGCGGCGCGGGCGGCGTGGTCGTCGAGGTGGATGGGGTTGAGGTCGCCGGCGGCGTGGGCGTAGGCGCGCACGTCGGCGGGGGTGAGGGTGTGGGTGAGGGTGTGGGGTCCGGTGTCGGGGGTGGTGCCGGGGTGGGCGGTGGGGGGCAGGGCGCCGTGGGGGGTGATGCGGGTGGCGCCCAGGAGGAGGGCGGCGGTGGTGAGTTCGGCGAGCAGGGTGCCGTGGGGGGTGGTGAGGCGGGTGGTGAGGGCGATGCGGGTGCCGCGCGGCTCACGGCGGGCGGCGGTGACGGTGACCTCGACGTCGGTGCCGGTGGCGGCGTCGGTGGCGGGCGGCAGCGGGTGGTGGGTGCGGATCTCCTGGGCGAGGTGGACGACGCCGGTGAAGGCGTCCTCGTCGGCGGTGAGGGCGGCGACCGTGTGCTGGGCGAGGGTGTGGGCGAGGACGAACGGGTGGGCGGGGGATGCGAGTTGGGCGGCGGGGCCGGTGGCGGGGGGCAGGCCGGTGCGGGCGGCGGTGCGGTAGGCGGCCAGGGCTTCGGCGGTGACGGGCACGCGGGTGCGGAACACCGGGGCGGCGTGCGCCGGGTCCGTCGCGGGCTGTGCCGTCGGGGCCGGGGCCGGGGCGGCGGGGGTGGGGGTCGTGGTCATGCGGGGGTCACCACCAGGGTCGAGTTGTGGCCGCCGAATCCGAAGGAGTTGGACAGGGCCGCGCCGGGGCGGATCGGGCGGGGGCGGGTGTGGACGACGTCGAGGTCCAGGCCCGCTTCGGTGGTTTCGTGGTTGGCGGTGGGCGGGACCAGGCGGTTGGTCATGGCCTGGATGGCGGCGATGAGTTCGACGGCGCCGGCGGCGCCGATCAGGTGGCCGATGACGCCCTTGGTGGAGGTGACGGGCACCGCGTGGGGGCCGAAGACGGTGCGCAGGGCGGCGGCTTCGGCGCGGTCGTTGTGGATCGTGGCGGTGCCGTGGGCGTTGACGTGCGTGATGTCGGCGGGGGTCAGGCCGGCGTCGGTGAGGGCGGCGCGCATGGCGGCGGTGGCGCCGGCGCCGTCGGGGCGGGGGTTGGCCAGGTGGTAGGCGTCCGCGCTGGAGCCGTAGCCGGCCAGCAGGGCGTAGGGGGTGCGGTGGCGGGCGCGGGCGTCGTCCAGGCGTTCCAGGACCAGGAAGCCGGCGCCTTCGCCCATGACGAAGCCGTCGCGGTGGGTGTCGAAGGGGCGGGAGGCGCGGGCGGGGTCGGCGTTGCGCTGGGAGTGGGCGCCGAGGTTGCCGAACGCGGCGAGGGTGACGGGGGTCAGGGTGGCCTCGCAGCCGCCGGCGATCACGACGTCGGCGCGGCCGGTGGCCAGGAGCATCGCGCCGTGGCCGATGGCGTCGGCGCCGGAGGCGCAGGTGGTGGCGATCGTCAGGGCCGTCCCGCTCCAGGACAGGCGCATGGCGATCTGGGCGGCCGCGGCGTTGGGCATGGTGATCAGCGGCATCAGCGGCGAGACCCGCAGGGGGCCGTGCTGGGTGTAGGCGGCGGACTCGCGGTCGCTGGTGGTGCGTCCGCCGACCGCGTTGCCGACGACGATGGCCGAGCGCCCGGGCCCGGGGTGGGGGGAGCCGGCGTCGCGGTGGGCGGCGAGGGCGGCCAGGGTGGCGTAGTGGGCGAAGGGGTCCAGGCGGCGGGCGTCCTTGGCGGGCAGCGCCGGGTCGTGCGGCAGGGCGGTGACGGGGCAGCCCAGGCGTACCCGGTGGCGGGCCAGGGCCGGGTCGGTGAGGGCGCGTGCGGTGGAGCGTCCCTGGCTGACCGTCTGCCAGAACTCCTGCAGGCTGTGGCCGGCGGGGCTGATGACGCCCAGGCCGGTGACCGCGATCTCGGGCCGTACGGGCCGCGCGGGCCGCGCGGGGGTTGCGGGCCGGTCGCGTTCCGGGGAGCGCGGGGGCTGCGGGGAGTGCGGGTGGGGTGGCGGGGTGGGGGCTGGCATGCGGGTCGTCCTCCCTTCGGCCGGGCGGCGCGGGTCAGATGAGGCCGGTCTGGGCGGCGGCGGTCAGGAACGCGTCGGCGGCGAAGTCGATGTCGGCGGCGCTGTGGCGGGCGGTGACCGCGATCCGCAGGCGGGCCAGGTCGTTGGGCACCGCGGGGGTGACCACCGGCAGGCCGATCACCCCGGCCTTGCGGCAGGCGGTGGCGTAGTCGTAGGCGGCGTCGTCGGAGCCGGCGATGACCGGGATGACGGCGGTTCGGCTGTCCATGGTGCGGATGCCCGCCGCGTTCAGGCGCGAGCGCAGGCGTTCGGCCTGGGTCTGGATGTGGGTGACGCGCTCGGGCTCGCGGCGCAGGATCCGCAGGCACTCCAGCGCGGCGCCGGTCTGCGCGGGGCCCAGCGCCGCGGAGAACAGGAACGGGCGGGCGGCGTAGCGCAGGTGGCCGATCAGGTCGGCGCTGCCGGCGACCCAGCCGCCCATGGAGGGGATGGCCTTGGAGAGGGTGCCGAGCTTGACGTCGACGCGGTAGCGGTGGCCGAAGTGCTCCTCGATGCCGCCGCCGCGCGGGCCGATCACGCCCAGGGCGTGGGCCTCGTCGACCATCAGCAGCGCGCCGTGGCGGTCGCAGACCTCGCGCAGCTGCGGCAGCGGGGCGATGTCGCCGTCCATGGAGTAGACGCTGTCGACGATCACCAGGCGCACCCCGGTGGCGGAGGCGGCCTTCAGGCGGCGTTCCAGGTGCTCGACGTCGTTGTGGCGAAAACGCGTGACCGTCGCGCCCGACAGGCGGCAGCCGTCGACGATGCTGGCGTGGTCGTACTTGTCGATCAGGACGGTGTCGCCCTGGCCGACCAGGGCGCCGACGGTGCCGACGTTCGCCGCGTAGCCGGAGCCGAACACCAGCGCCCGCTCGCGGCCGGCGAAGCGGGCGACCTCCGCCTCCAGCTCCTCGTGCAGCGGGATCGTGCCGGCCAGGGCGCGCACGCCGTGGTTGCCGGTGCCGTAGACGTCCAGGGCGGCCTTGGCCGCGGCCACCACCCGCTCGTCGCCGGCCAGTCCGAGGTAGCTGTACCCGGACATCATGAGCAGGCGCTCGCCGTCCAGGTCGCAGTAGGCGCTGTCGCGTTCCATCGTGTAGGCGACGAAGCTGTTGCGGCGCGAGGCGTCGAACTCCAGCGCGCCGACGCGCTCCAGCGTCTGGTCCAGCTTCGGCTGAAGGCGCTGCCATGCTGCGGTGGCCATACTGCTCACTCCTCACGGGCAAGGGGGATGCGGGGACGGGGCGGCGGGGAAACCGGCCGGGGGGGCGGCGGGGGGGGCGGGGGCCGGGGGGGGGGGGGGGGGGGGGGGGGGGCGGGGGGGGGGGGGGCGGGGGGGGGGGGGCCGGGGGCGGGGGGGCCGGGGGTGCGGGTGCCGTGTTCCCGGGGGCGCCTGGTGCCTTTGGTTCCCGGGGTGCTTTTGCCGGGGGCGGTGCCCCCTTTTCCCCTGTACGGGCTTTCCCGGGTGCGGGGTTTCCCGGTGCCGGGTTTTCGGGTGCGGGTTTTCTCGAAGCGTCCACGCGGGGTGCTCAAGGATGGCTACATTTCTACGGCAGGAAGCGCAAGGCGGCCGCAACAGCCCGATTCCCGGCCTGCGGTAACGCTCTGACGTGCGGAAACCCTGCGCCTACGACGCATGGACCGGCCGGTGGGTATGTTTCGCCGACCGGTGTTGACACCGCGCAAGCAGCCGAATGTATGGTCGAAATCCGCCGGAACGAAAAACCGAACGGCTGGTCGGCGTTGCATTTTCCGGTCCGGGTTTCTTTCCAGGGCCCGCGGCCCGGCACCGCCGCCCGCGGGCCGCGCCGCGGCTCAAGGGGGTTGGAGCTATGTTGAACGGCTTGCGGGACGACGGGGCGCCGGGCAGATCGGGGGCGCCGTCATGCTGATCCGCCTGACCGGCCTGGTGACCGTCGAACACGAGGGCGCCGCCCCGCAGCACCTGTCCGGCGCCCAGGCGCAGGTGGCCTTCGCCCGTCTGGTGCTGGAGCGCTTCGCCGGCACCGGGCGCGACGCGCTGGCCGACACCGTGTGGCCCGACGGCCTGCCCGACACGTGGGCCTCGGCGCTGCGCAGCGTGGTCTCCCGGGTGCGGGCGTTCGTCGCCGCCCCGGGCCAGGGGCCGGGGGCGACGCCGCTGGTCTCCCAGGGCGGGCGCTACGTGCTGCGCCTGCCGGCGGACGCGGCGGTGGACGTGGAGGTGGCGGCGAGCGCGGTCGGCGAGGCCGGCGAGGCGTTCGGCGCCGGCGCCTACCCGGTGGCACAGCAGCTGGCGGCCGGCGCGATCGCGAACCTGCGCGGTTCCTTCCTGCCCGACCACGACGGCGAGTGGGCGTGCGGGGTGCGCGACCACGTCGACGAACTGCGCATCTGCGCCCTGGAGACGGCGAGCCTGTCGGCCTCCGCGCTGGGCGAGGAGCACCACGCGCTGCGCTGGGCGGAGGAGGCGGTGCGCCGGGCCCCGTTCCGCGAGAGCGCCTACCGCTGCCGGATGGCCGCGCTGGCCGCGGCCGGCAACCGGGCCGAGGCGCTGCGCTGCTACCAGCAGCTGCGTCAGGTCCTCGCGGAGGAGCTGGGCATCGACCCGGGCCCCGAGTCCCAGGACATGTACCTGTCGCTGCTGCGCTCCCCCGCCCCGGCCGCCGACACGCCCCTCCCGACCCCGGGCCCGGCTGCGGTGGCGGTGGCGGGCGCCGCGCCGGGCTCCGCGCCGGGCTCCGCGCCGGCCGCGGGTCCGGCCGCGGGTCCGGCGGTGCCCGCGGTGGACCCGGTGCTGATGGGGATCTTCGAGCCCCTGCCGCCGGGGCGCTGGAGCCGCTCCGGGCCCCCGGTGCGCGCCGCCTGACACCCCGCCGCCCCCGGGGGCGCCCGGGGGCGGGCCCCTCTCCGTCCCTCTCCGTCCCTCTCCGCGTCTCTCCGTCCCTCTCCGTGTCTCTCCTCTGTCTGCCGCTCCGGTGTTTGCCCTCCGTTTCCCCCGCTTCCCTCTCTTTCCCGCCCCGTCCCTCCCCGGTCCCTCTCCGGTTCTTCGCGGGTTCTTCGCGGGTTCTTCGCCGGGGATGTCCCCGGCGTGTTGCGGGGCTGTTGCGGTGGGCGGGCGGGCCCCGTGCGGGAGGGTGGGCGTAGTAGCGTCATGACCCGAAGTCGCGCACCGCGCGCGGCGGTTCACGACGACGGACCGAACGGACGGGGGCCTGGATTTTGGGAAGGGGTGGTGGGTGTGGGACGGACACGCGCTACGGCGCGGGTGATCGAGCACCCGGGCGTGGAGGACCTGAGCGTCCAGCAGGTACTGGAGGCGCTGGCGGACCCCGCCCGCAGATCGGTGGTCTGCCGGCTGGCCCGCGAGGACGCTGACCTCAGCTGCGGCTCCTTCGAGCTGCCCGTCTCCCGTTCCACCTCCACCCACCACTTCAACGTCCTGCGCCAGGCCGGGCTGCTGCGCCAGTACTACGTGGGCACCACCAAGATGAACGCCCTGCGCAGCGAGGAACTCGAACACCGCTTCCCCGGGCTGCTCACCGCCGTCGTCGCCGCCGCGCACGCCGAAACCGCCCCGGGCCCGCCGGTGCGCGAGGCCGTGCGGCCCGGCTGACCCCGGGCCCGGGGGGGGGCGCCGGCCCCGGCGGCGCGCGGGGGGCGGGGGCGGCGGGCGCGGGGGGGGGGGGGCGCGGCGGCCGCGCCGCCCCCCCCCCCGCCGCCGCGCCCC
>NZ_JBHWGV010000081.1:30129-39967 GCF_042732955.1 Kitasatospora sp. NPDC059747
CGCGCGCGCGGGGGGGCCCGCCCCCCCCGGCCCCCGCCCCCCCGCGCGCGGGGGGGCCGGGGCCCCTGCGGGTGTCCCGGCCCTGCGGGTGTCCCGGCCCTGCCGGCGTGCCCGCCCCGCCGGCATGCCCGGCCCGCGGCGGCTCAGACCCGCGCGAGGAGGGCGAACCGCTCGTCGTCGACCGGGCGGCCCCACAGGTCGCGATCGCCGCTCAGCGGCTCGACCCGAAGGTCGGCGACCAACGGCCGCACCACGCCCGCCAGGGCGTCGGCGCCGATCCCGCCGCTCCACGGCAGCCGCCCGGCACCGGCCGCGTACGGCGCGTCGTCCTGCCCCGGCTCGCGCCACCGGCCCTCGACCAGGACCAGCCTGCCGCCGGGGCGCAGCAGGGCGGTCCACTGCCGCAACGCGGCCCGGGGGTCGGGCAGTGTCCACAGCAGGTGCCGGCACAGCAGGACGTCGAAGCGCTCGTCGCCGACGGGCGGTGCCGCCGCGTCGCCGGTCAGGAAGCGTGCCGGCAGGCCGGCTTCGGCCAGCTTCGCGCGTGCCCGCTCCAGCATGCGCGGTGCCAGGTCGACGCCCGTGACGCGGTGTCCGCGCCGGGCCAGCAGCATCGACAGCGACCCCGTTCCGCAGCCGACGTCGAGCACGTCGAACGGCCCGGGCGGCGCGGAGGGGACCCAGCGTTCCAGGAGCCGGGTCCACGCCAGGCGGGTGGGCCCGGCGCTCAGCCCGTGGTCGGGCTCGTCGTCGAAGGACGAGGCGGCGGCGTTCCAGTACTCGGCGATGGCAGCGGAGTCCTCATGCATGGCCGGCATCCTCGCAGTCACGACCGACAGCCCCGCGGCCCGACGCCGGACGCGTGCCCGCCCGGGGCGCGCGATCCGCCCGTACACGGCACGCCGCCCGCCGGCACCACGCCGGTCCTCCGCACCCCGGCCCGCCCACCGGCCCGCCCACCGGCCCGGCAGCCCACGGATCCGCCCGCACACCCCGCCACCCGCTCCCGGCACCCGGCACCCGGCACCCGGCACCCGGCACCCGGCACCCGGCACCCGGCCCACAACGCCCGCCCGCGGCCCGCCCACGCCGCACGGGCCCCACCACCGCTCCCCCGCAGCCGCACCGCACCCCGCCACACCGGCCGGCCGGCCTTCTTCACGCCTCGCCACCCCCGCGCCCCACGCCCCACGCCCGGCACCCGGCCCACAGGCCCGCCCACGCCGCGCGGGCCCCACCACCGCTCCCCCGCAGCCGCACCGCACCGCACCCCGCCACGCCGGCCGGCCGGCCTTCTTTACGCCTCGCCACCCCCGCGCCCGGCCCCCGCCCCACAGGCCCGCCCACGCCGCACGGGCCCCACCACCACTCCCCCGCAGCCTCACCGCACCGCACCCCGCCACGCCGACAAGTCTTCTTTCCTTGACAATTTTTTTTGTCGGCAAGATGCTGGAGGGGTGCTGGACGTCGCCGTGATCGAAGAACCCGCCGCGGCCGAGGCCTGTCTGGACCCGATCCGGGCCCGGATCCTCGCCGCCCTGGCCGAACCCGGTTCGGCTGCCATGCTGGCCGCCCGTCTGGGGCTGGCCCGGCAGAAGGTCAACTACCACCTGAAGGAACTGGAGCGCCATCACCTGGTCGAGCTCGCCGAGGAGCGGCGCAAGGGCAACGTCACCGAACGGGTCTACCGCGCGGCGGCCGCCTCCTACGTGATCTCTCCGCGGGTGCTGGCCGGGGTGAGCCCCGATCCCGAGCGCTCCCCCGACCGGCTCTCGGCGCGCTGGCTGCTGGCCCTGGGCGCGCGGCTGGTCCAGGAGGTCGGGACACTGGTCACCGGTGCCTCCCGGGCCGGGCGCAAGGTGGCCACGTTCGGTCTCGACGCGCAGGTGCGCTTCGCCTCGGCCGCCGACCGGGCCGCGTTCGCCGAGGACCTCGCCCAGGCCGTGGCGGCCCTGGTCGCCCGCTACCACGACGAGGGCGCGCCCGGCGGGCGCACCCACCGCGTCGTCGCCGCCCTCCACCAGATCCCCGCCACCGCGCCCGCCGCCGCGCCGCCCACCGGAACCCCGCCCACCGGAACCCCGTCCGCTGAAACCCCGTCCGCCGAAGCAGCGGCGGACCCCGCAGCCCCGGAGCCCCCGCGATGACCCACCCGTTCGAGATCGCCCTGGACACCGTCCTGCCCGCCGGTCCCGAGCAGGTCTGGGAGGCGATCGCCACCGGCCCCGGCGTCGACTCCTGGTTCATGGGCCGCAACACCGTCGACCCCCGCGAGGGCGGCACCGCCGCCATGACCACCGCAGGGCACCGCCAGGAGGCGGTCGTCACCGCGTGGGAGCCCGCCAAGCGCCTGGCCACCCGCACCCCCGAGACCGGCGACGGCCGCTTCATGGCCTTCGAGTACCTCATCGAGGGACGCGAGGGCGCGGCCACCGTGCTGCGCGTGGTCCACAGCGGCGTCCTGGGCGACGACTGGCAGGAGGAGTACGACGCGCTGCGCCGCGGCTGGCCCTTCCACCTGTACACCCTGCACGAGTACCTGGCCCACTTCGCGCACCGCACCGCCGTCCCGGTCTTCGCCGCCGCCCCCGCCCCGGGCCGCACCCCGCAGGAGATCCGGGCCCTGCTCGCCGGCGCCCTCGGCCTGCCCCTGCCCGTCACCGAAGGCGCCCGCGCCCGCGCCGACGTCCCCGGCCTGCCGCCGCTGCAGGGCCACGTCGTGTGGGCCGACGACGAACGCATCGCCGTACGCGGCACCGACGCCCTGCACACCTTCCACCACGGCCCCGGCCTGGTCCTGCTCTTCCACCACCTCTTCCACCCCACCACCGACGGCCCCGCCACTGACGGCGCGGACGCCGCAACGGAGATCGGCACGGAGGCCGACCGGGCGGACGCCGCCTGGCAGCAGTGGCTCACCCGCCTCCTCGCCTGACCCCGCCCACCCCCACACCCCCCACACCCCCCACGCCCCTTACGCCCCCACGCCCCTGACGCCACGACCGACCGCAAGGACCCCTCATGCGCACCCTGATCAGCACCGCGTTCATCTCCCTCGACGGCGTCGTCGAGGCCCCCGGCGGCGAAGCCGGCTACCGCAACGCCGGCTGGACCTTCAAGGACGTCGAGTTCCTCCCCGAGGCCTACGAGATCAAGCAGCGCGAACAGCAGGAGGCCGGCGCCGTCCTCCTGGGCCGCGTCAGCTACCAGGCGTTCAGCCCCGTCTGGCCCGACATGCCCGAGTTCGCCCGCTACAAGACCCTGCCGAAGTACGTCGTGTCCACCACCCTCACCGACGCCGACCTCACCGACACCTGGGGCCCCACCACCATCCTGCGCACCCTGGAGGACGTGGCCCGCCTCAAGCAGGGCGACGGCGACCCGATCATCGTCCACGGCAGCGCCACCCTCAACCACGCCCTCGCCGACGCCGGCCTCGTCGACCGCTACCACCTGCTCGTCTACCCGCTGCTCCTGGGCGCCGGCAAGCGCCTGTTCCCCGCCACCGACAAGGACGCCCAGAAGCTGCGCCTGACCGAACACACCGTCTACCCCAACGGCCTGCAGAAGCAGATCCTCGACGTCCTCCACTGACCCCCCGGTCACACCACACCACCCGCCGCGCCCGCCCCCGACACCACCGTCCACACCCCGCCCCCGCACGGCGGGAGGACCAGGGGCGGGCGCGCAGGCTGTGGCGTGACGGGCAGCCGACGAAGCCGCCGAGCACCGGACCCCACCACCCGACGCGCAATCCCCTTCCCGGCCGGCGGCGGCCGGCCGCCTCGCCGTCCACGCCAGGCGGCACCGGAGCGCACCGGACATGCCGGCCCGTCACCCGCCGTGCCCGCCCGGCACAACCCCCGCCCGCACCCGGCGCAGCGACCACGGCACACCGAACCCGGCACCCGGACACCCCTCCCGCCGCTGGCCGCACGCACCGGCACCCGCCTACCGTCCCGGCCGCCGGCGTCCGTACCGGCCGCGGGACGGGCGGGTGGCGGCCCGCGGTCCGTACCGGTGCCGGGAGGGGATCCGGGTCCGCGGCCCGGCGGGGCGGCCCCGCACCAGGCCGCAGACACCCGTGGCACGGCGCACCCGCCCCACACCCGACCGCGCCCGGGCGGCACCGGGGCCGTCGTCCCGGAGAAACGGGACCGGGCCGCCGGCCGGAAGCGGCAGGACCGCAAAGAGGGGTGACGCCCCGCCGGCCGCGGCACCGGGCCCCGCGGGGGGCGCACCACGTCGGGCGCCCGCCCGGCAGGCCCGGGGCGTGGCCGGGGCATCGCGCCCCGCCACGCCCCGCACTGCCCCCGCTCCGCCCGGGGGCCGCCCTGCCGGGCCTGCCCCGCGGGCTCAGGGGCGGGCGGCGGCCAGCAGGGCGAAGGCGGCGATGATCACCGCGACGCGGCCGTAGTGGTAGCGCTCCCAGCGCTTCATCTGCTCCTTCCAGTCCGCGGGCCGGTTCTCGGGGGTCCACGTCTTGCCCCGGTTGTTGATCGGGACGAGCAGCAGGACCGACATGAGCACGCTGACGACCAGCAGGGCGCCCGCGGTGACGACGAGAGCGGCGCCGTGGCGGTGCCACCCGGCAACCGCCCACAGCACGACCAGGACGAGCGAGGCGATGTACCAGAAGGGCATCACCGCGCCGAGCATCCGCCCGCCGTGCGCGCGGCCGAGCTGGCCGCCGTCACCGGGAAGCGCGTCGAAGATCCGGTTCACGAAGAAGGCGACGCAGAACTCCACCCCCACCATCACCCCGACGACCACGGTGGTGAAGACCTCCAGTGCGCTGAGCATGATGACCCCTCCAGGCATCTAGTGCTGCTAGCCGATGAGGCAACGCTAGTACTACTGCCGCTCGCTTGTCTAGCGGTGCTAGGGTCGGGTCATGTCGGTCACGCCGGTCCAGGAACGCAAGCAGCGCGAACGGGCGCAGCGCGAGCGCCTCATCGTGGCGGCGGCCCGTGAACTCGCCGAGCGCCAGGGCTGGGAGGCGGTGACCACCCGGCGCCTGGCCGAGCGCATCGGCTACAGCCAGCCCGTCCTGTACGGGCACTTCCGCGGCAAGCGGGAGATCATCGGCGCGGTCGCCCTGGAGGGCGCCGCCGAGCTGGCCGCGACGGTGCGGGCCGCGGCCGCCGCCGCCTCGTCCGCCGGCAGCGCGGGCGGGCCGCGGGAGCGGGCCGGTGCCGTGGCCCGGGCCTACCTCGGCTTCGCCGCGGGCAACCCGGCGCTCTACGACGCCCTGTTCCACCTCGACGCCGGCCTGGCCTTCGCACGCGAGGACACCCCCGGGCCGCTGAAGGACGCCTTCACCGCACTGCTGGACAGCCTCGGCGAGGCGGCCGGCGACGGCACCCACCCGGCGCTGTTCACCGAGGTGTTCTGGGCCGCCCTGCACGGACTGGCCACCCTCGCCCGGGCCGCACGCCTGCCACCCGGGGACACCGCGCGCAGGACACAGCTGCTGGTGGAACGGCTCACCGCCAGCTGACACCCCGCCCGGCCCGGCACCCCATCACAGCCGCCGCACCGCCCCGGGGCCCCGGCCCCCGCCGCCTGCGCTCACCCACGCCCGCACCCGCACGCCGCAACACCCGCCGACCACGACCCGCTGCCCGCACCGCAGGTGGCACCCCGCCCGCCGGCCCGCCCGCGCACAACAGGCACCACCACACCCCGTTGCCCGCACCGCAGGTGACACGCCGCCCGCCGGCCCGGGGCCACGGCGCAGCGGTACGGCCCTCACCCGCGCACCCGGCGCCCCGCGGTCCGGGGCCCGGACCCCACCGCTGGCCGCCTGCGGCTCACCCACGCCCGTACCGCACGCCGCGACACCCCCCGATCACGACCCCGGCCCGTCCGCGTACCCGGCCGCCGTGCCCGTGCCCCGGCACGGACACCGGCACACCGCCGAAACCGCGCCCCCGCACCGCAGGTGACACCGCGCCCGCCGGCCCGCCCGGGGCCACGGCGCGGTCGTGCGGCCCCGCCCGCGCACCCGGCCCCGCCCGGCCCGGTCCTCTGGCGGCACCCCGTGTCCCGGCCGGGGGGCGGGCGACGCGCCGTCGCCACTCCCCCGCGCCGCGACCCGCCGTGGCCCGCCGGGAGCAGCCGGGTGGCCGCGCGGTGTGTTCACTGCGCGGGCGGCCAGGGCACCAGGGCCGGGCGGGCGGGGTCCGGGTTCGCGTCCGGGCTGCGCAGCGTCAGCTGGCGCCGGCGGCTTCGGGGCGTCCAGCCGTGGCGCACCAGCGCCTCCCGGATCAGGCCGGCCACCAGTCCCGGCGCGATCACCACGCCGTGCTCCACCCACACCACCAGGCGCTGCCCGTCACCCTGCGCGTGCGCCACCACGACGGCCAGCCCCGGCTCGTCGTCGGGCGCCACCGTCCAGCGGTAACGGTCCCCGCCGACGACGATCACCCGCGAGCCTTTCCCCGCCAGCGCCACCCGCACCACTCCCCCTTTTTCCGGACACCCCGCCCCATCATCCCGGCCCCGGGACTCATCCCGGCCCCGGGCCCCGGTGGGGCGGCCCCGGGCATGCTGCACACCAGACCCGGCTCCCGTCACCGCAACCAGCGCAACCAGCGAAGCCGCGGAACTCGGCAGGCCGTCAGGCCTCCGACTCCCCTGCTCCTGGGTGCCCGGCTCGTTGGCCCGTGACGTGAGCAGGAAGGCTCGGTGGGCGGGGCTCGCGGGGCCACTCGTGCGCTGGTGTCCTGCCCTGCGGCTACGCGGCGAGAGCCCCGGCCACCTTCTCGAAGTCCGAAGGGTCGAGATTCCCTCTGCTCACCGTGGCAGTGCGCACGGACCGCTGCCGTGCCACGTGCTCGTACGTGGCGAGTTCGGGCACGGCCCTGTGCCAGTCGGCTGTACAGCGGCCCATCACGATCACGGCCTTGCGCTCGATCGCCTGCTGAACGAGGCCGAACGCGAACGGCTGTGACGGCAAGGCTTTCGGCAGACGCCGCCATCGCCTGGAGTGGTAGCCGTGCAGCTGTACGGCGAGCACGCGATGGGCGAGCTCGTCGTAGGAGTGGCCGAGCGACAGCAGGTCCTTGAGTTTTCTGCGCCACCAGGTGCTTCCGGGATGGCCGCCGGCGTCGTGTGTCAGGAAGTGGTGTGGGGTGCCGGCCGGTGATGCGGCATTCGCCAGTGACCTCTCGGTCACTCCGGGACGGGCGTAGGCGGCGGGGTCGTCGTCGTCCCTGCCGGGATTCGCCAGCAGTACGACCAAAGGTGCGTCATGCGGGCCGAGGAACGGCTCCGGTGGAAGGGAGAGGTCCAGGCCGTAACGCGGCTTGTGGTGCTCGCGCAACGCGTCGTTGAAGGCGAGGAGGTACGGCAGGTCTTCAGGGAACGCGTACGGCTGCCGGGGACCCAGACGTTCCCACGGATTCTGCAGCATCGGATCATCCTACCGAGCGGACATCAGGCCATCGTCCAGTCCCAGCGGCCGTGCGGGCGGGGAGATCCACCGAGCAGATTCGGCCGGCCCCGGAGCACCGGGCGGGGAAACTCAAAGAGCGTCATCACCACAGGTCGGCCGGGCACAGCCACGGGACGTGACGGGACGGGACGCGGGACAATGCGCGGGACCCGGCATGATCCACACCGAGCCCCGTTCCCGCCACCGCAGCCACCAGAACCGTCGCGGCCACGGGGGCGTGACAGATCGTCAGGCCTCCTCCCCGAAACGGCCCGGGGCCGACCGGCCCCGGGCAACACCACCCGCCCACCGCCACCGGTGACAGACCCTGATGATGCTCTGCGGGTTCTGCTCTGCCCGGGAACTGCGTGAAGGGTCCCGGAGTCACCCGGCCCGGTCACCGTCCGTCCGCAGCCGGGAAGCCCTGCCCCCGGGGCCCAGGCCGTGCACTCGGCGGCGCTCCTGCCCGGAGCAGGGGGGCAAGCCCGCTACGCCCGCGTGCGGGCCGGCAGCAGACGGGGCGGCAGCGGCCACGATCCGTGCCCCGGCAGGAAAAGCACCCGCCCCACAGGCCACCGGCCGCCTATCATCGGCTCCGTGATGCCGCCGAGAGCCGATGCCGCGTAGGTCCCCGCGCCCGGTGCGCGCCGGCCCGGCCGGCCGTCAGGGGCACGGCCCGGTCGCCACACTGCTGATCACGGCCTGCCCCGGGCCGCCCACGTGCAGCGCCGTCCACACGTACCTCTTCGTCGACGGCCTCGACCTGATCGCGCGCACCCACGACGGCGCCACCGGCGGCCATCCGGGCCGGCTGCTCAGACCCGCGGGCCCCCTCTACCCGACCGATCAAGCCCGGCAGGTGCACGTCGCGACGCACGGTCAGGGCCCCGACGCCGCCCCGGCCGTCGGCATCCGCATCCGGCTCCGGGGCCGGACGGTGGTGTGGGACGGCCTGATGTACCCGGACGCCCGGGACCGCATCATCGAGGAAGTCCGCTTCGACCCGGCCCAGTACCTGACCGAGATCGAACGGGCCTACACGCGATGGGGCCGCGGCACATAGAAGCCGACGAGGCCTGGAGCCCGTGACCGCCCCCGACGGCCCCACCGCCCTCCTGCGGCCCGGCACCGGCCGACCCCGCCCCGGTGTACCAGCCGCCCCCGCTCCCGCCCCGGTGTACCACCGCCACCACCCGGCCGCACCGACGCCCGCACCGACCCCCGCCCGCAACCGCGCCCCGGCCGGACACCGTCCCCTCCCGCCCGCGCCCGGACGGAAGGATGACGGCCCCCAGGCGCCGACACCCAGGAGCCGCCCCGCATGCACACGCCCGCCCACTACCGCGACCTGGCGCGCGCCTGCGACGACGGCCGCGTCCTGCACCGGCTCGCCCGCTGCCCCTACCCCTTCGTCTGGCACGAGCTGGCCGCCAACCCCCACACCCCGCCCGCGGCCCTGCTGGAACTGGCCGCGGCCCGCCACAGCCCCTGGAACGACAACCGGCTCCTTCACCTGCTGGCCGGGCACCCCGCGGCGGACCGCACCGTCCTGCACGCCGTCCTGGACGCCACCGCGGCCGGACTCACGCAAGGCCGGCGGCCCTACGCCGCCGCGGCAGCCCTGGCCGGGCGCAGCGAACTCGAAGCGGACGAAGTCCGCGGGCTCGGCGCCCTGCCCGGTGCGTCCGCCCGCCTGCGCACCCTGCTCCACCGGCGCCTCGCCGCCCGCGGCGAGACACCCCCGCCTGCCCCGGCCCAGGCGTCCCCGGGGCCCTGACGGCGCCGGCACCCCGCCGGACCGGGCGCTTCAGGCCCCGGGTGCTCGCTCCCGCGCCCGGCCCCGCGCCTGGCCCGGGGCCTTCACCGGCCCGCCGGGCCCCCGAGGCCCGGGGAACCCCGGTCTTCTCCCGCTGTCCGGCGTACGGCGGACACCCGGCAACCACCCGCCGCCACCAGCGGGCCCGCTCCCGCTCCTGCCCGGTGGCCTCACGGGCCGTCATGCCCGGTTGCTCGGGGCCGTCCTGGAGAGAGAGCCGGGTGCGGATCGGGCTTCGGACCGCAGTACCGGAGCGGATAACGGGGGAAACCGCCCCTGCAAGGCCACCGCCGCCCACCGCGCCGCATGCTCCACCCCGCATCGGCACGATCCCGCGGATCCGGCCGCTCTTCGCACCGCGCAGCGTGACGGTGGCCGGCGGCCGGCCGCACTCGACGGGCGCACCGCCCGACCGGGCGGCGCCCTGCCCCGAACACCCCGCGCAGCCCTCAGGGCCCCGCCGCGACCGTGTGCCAGGCCCGACCACCCCGGCCCCCCAGGGCAAGAACCCCCGCGGGACCACCCGGTAGCGCAGCCACCCACCCGTCAGCGGAGGGGGGAGACGGGGTGCACAGCACAGAAAA
>NZ_JBHWGV010000081.1:39977-44275 GCF_042732955.1 Kitasatospora sp. NPDC059747
GCCCCCCCCCCCCGCCGCCCGCCCCGCCCCCCCCCCCACGGTCGCAAAGAGCACCGGAGTCCCCCGGTGTACGTCCCCGCAACCCGGTGACGACCGGTGATCCCGGACAGGAACCCGCCTCAAAGACCCCGGCCTCGGCCCACGACCAGCCCACGGCGAGCCGACGACCGACCCGCGACCGACCCGCGACCGGCCCACGGCCGACCCACGGCCGACCCACGGCCGGCGGCCGGCGGCCCCGGCGTTCGGGGCGGGCACGGGAACCCCGGACGTCATGCAGGCCCAAGACCCCCGCCCCGGAAGGCCCGCCCCAGGAGGCCCGTCCCGGGAAGGCCCCGCCGCCCCCTGCCGGACCGCCCGCCGCCCCCTGCCGGGCCGCCCTCCACACCTCCCGGACACCCCCGGCTTGTAGGCTTGCCGGAACATCTCGGTTCGTTGAGGGAGGGCCCGGTGCGCGTCCGCCGGTGGATATGCGTGCTCGCGGGAGCCGTCGCGCTGAGCAGCCCGACGGCCGCCTACGCCCGCGGCGGGGGCGGCGGCCACGGCTTCGGCGGCGGCCACGGCAGCAGCGGGGGCAGCGGCGGCGGGGGCGGCCACGGCAGCGGCTTCCACGGGTCGGGCGGCGGCGGTTTCGGCACCGGCTTCGGAACCGGTTTCGGGGCCGGCGGCGGTGGCGGGGGGATCGTCACCCTGCTGGTGATCGTGGCCGTGATCCTGCTGATCCTGTGGCTGTGGTCCCGGCGCCGCAAGGCAAAGCTCGCGGACGGCCTGAACACCGTCTCCGACCGCACGGCCCACCGCGCCGACGCGCAGGCGCGCGAACGCGCCGCCCACGTCTCGGCCCGCGTGGACGCCATCGCCGACACCGATGCGACCTTCGATCGCGCCGCGCTCGAACAGCGCGCCGTGTGGCTGTACGAGAGCGCCCAGCGCGCCTGGACCGGGCACGACCTCGCCACGCTGCAGCGGATCCTGTCCCCGGTGCTGTACGGCAAGTGGGCCGAGGAACTCCAGGACTACGCCGCACGCGGCGAGGTCAACGTCGTGGAGATCGTCGCCGGCCCGGCCGTCGAGCTGGTCGACGTCGCCAACCGCGCGGGCGAGGTGAACGACACCGTCACCTTCCGGATCACCGCGACCCTCCACGACTACGTGCGCCGCGCCGACGGCGGACAGGGCGTGCGCAAGGACGGCTCGACCCGCCCGGTCGAGTACTGGACCCTGCGCAAGAACGCGGCCGGCGAGTGGATCGTGTCGTCGCTGGAACAGGCCGCCGAAGGCGCCCACCACCTGAGCGCCGCCATCGAGACCGACGGCTGGGACCAGAAGGACGTCGCCCGCCAGGCCGTGCTCGAAGTCGCCGGCAAGACCTCGCTCACCGGGGCCGGCGACATCCTGTCGCTCACCAACATCTCGTGGACCACCGACGCCGACACCGCCGCCGGCGACCTGAGCGTCCTGGACGCCCGCTTCGACAGGGCGGTCCTGGAAGTCGCCGTCGAACGGTTCCTCGAGGAATGGGCCATGAACGACGGCAGCCTCGACTTCACCCCCGTCCGCACCCCCCGCCGCACCGTCCTGCGCCAGGCCGACATCACATCCGTCAAGGTCACCTCGCTCCTGTCCCGCACCCCCATCGTCTTCCGCCTCACGGTCGACGCCCAGGGCGTCTACTACGAAGTCGACCGCCGCAGCGAACAGGTCCTGCACGGCGACCCGCACCAGCGCAGGCCCATCACCTTCACCTTCGACCTGCGCCTGGACGACACCCCGCCCGGGACATGGACCGTCACCGCCACCACCACGCAGTAACCCCGGCCCCCGGCCCACGCACCCGCACCCGCGCCCACGCCCACGCCCACGCCCGCATCCCGCCCTCCCCGCAGGCACGGCCCGCACCCGCACCACAGGCACCCAACGCCCACAACCCGCCCTCCCCGGCCAGGACCCCCGCCACGGCGGCGCACGGCCCGGCCGCCGTGGCAGCGGACCGGGAACCGCGCCGGCCCACCCCTTCCGCCAGGCCGGGCCCGGGCCTACCCGCGAGAGCGGGCCCGGCACAGCCGGGGCCCGGGCACCTCCCCCACAGCCGGCACGCCGCCCTCGCCGCGCACAGCAGCGGGTCACGGTCCCCTTTCCGTTCCGGGGGCGACACACTGCCCGCGGCCTGGCGGACCACCCCGGCGGCAGGCCGCGCAACGGCGAGCGGGCCGGCTCCCGCGCCGAGGAGCTCTCCGGCATCCGGCCACGACGGATCCCTACGAAGCGCGGCCAAGCGCCGCCCCCCCACGGACAACGGCCCCAGGACCAGGGGCCTTGCGCGGACGACGCAAGGGCCCCGTCCCTGGGGCCGGGACCAGGACCGGGGCGGCCCGGGCCGTGTCCGACACCCCCGGGCGCAGGAGAGCCGGGACCGGCACGGCCGTCCGCGTCCCGGCCCCGGAAACGGCCGCGGGCCCGCCCCACCGCACCCTCGGGGCGTCGTCGGCGGGATGGACGGGGCTGTGGCCCGACGCGTGTGACCCGGCCGCGCCGAGTGCCGGCCGGGCTTCTCGGGCAGCACGCGGAACCGCCCGAAAAACGAGCCGCGGCCCGGACGGCCGGGACGACGGTTCACAGCGGCGCAAGAGATCGCGCCCCGGCCGAAGGAGCCGTTGTCCGCCTCGACCGCAGGCATCGCGGTGCCGTGCCGGTGACCGGTCCGCAGTCCCCGCTCGCGGCCGGCCGACGGGAAGTCACCCGACTGATTTTGTCGGGCTATATGAGCGCCACTGCTTCGGTGTGAACGGGAGCCGGGTCCAGGCCGTTCGTGGCGGTGGTGTACTCGCCCGGGACGGGTGCTCTTCGGTCAGTTCGGGAGCCACTTCGGCGGGCATGGGAGCCATTGGCCGGGTGACCGGGCGGGTCTGGGCGGAGTGTCCGAGAAGACCGGGTCAGCGTCGTCGATAACGTGTGGTCGCGGGCCCGGGTTGCCTCCCTGACAAGTCGAGGCCAGGGCCCGCCCCATGCGAAACGAGAGCACTGCGACAGCATGCCGTGATCGAGCTCGTTGGGTTCCTCGGAGTGCCTGACGCACTGGTCCAGCTGGCTGTCGCGTGGCGTACCCGGCCGTCCCCCGTCTCCGGCACCGCTGTAGCGTTGTCCGCAGACGATCAGGGGGGTTCAGTGACGAGGTCCTTGCATTTCAGCTGGGAACTGAGCGGCTCCGGCTGGGCGAGGTGCAGGATCTGGGACGGCTCGACGAAGCACCAGGACAGCGTCAGCTACTGTACGAACGCGCTCGCCGACTTGCTGAAAGGCGTGTCGGGCCTTTACGGCCCCCATGGCGTCCAGCGGTTCTCGTTCGATCTCGAACCGGCAGAGGCGCGGTGGATTCTTCGTCGCCAAAGCAGTGACGTGCACATCACGATCCGTCGCTTCCCGGACATGTCGGCCAGCTTCGACGTACCGGACGGGAAGGGCACCCTCGTGTGGACGTCCACACGTCCTCGCACCTCCCTGGCGCATACGGTCGCGATGGCTGCCGAGAAGGTGCGGCGAACCCACGGCGAGGACGGCTACCTCCGGAAGTGGCAGCTGCACGCCTTCCCCACCGCCGAACTGGAAACCCTTCGGCACCTGCACCTGGCAGCGGATGACTGCGCTCTCCAGCACTGAACCAACGGCGCCTCACGGCGCAGACAAAAGCTGAGCCAGAACCGCTTCTGGTTCTGGCCCAGGTTGTGCGCCAGTGACGGTCCGTGACGGATCACCGGCTCTTGCCGGCCTCGTAGATCGACTGAAAGTCGTTGGCTCGGGTCCCGGGTGGCTGACAGTCGGCGACCGTGACGCAATCGTGGTCCCTGTTCCCGGAGTTGCTGTTCCCGTCAGTGCCGGAGGTGGCAAGCCGGGCCAGAAACCACTTCACCCCGGCGGACCACGCCGGCGAACCACCCGCCACGCACCGCCCGGCAGGGACGGGCCGCACCGGCGGGGACGGGCCGCACCGGCGGAGGCGGGCGGACGCCTGCAGGGACGGGCGGACGCCTGCGGGGACGGGCGGACGCCTGCGGGGACGGGCGGACGCCGCTGGCGGGGGCGGTGCCCGCGCGGAGCGCTACCGGGCCCGGGACCGGCAACCGGCCTGGGGGCCGGCCGCACGGCGAGACGAGAGAAGAAACCGCACCCAAGGCCTGGACGAGCCCGGGCCGCCGACCAGTACCCCTCACACAGCAGACCCGGAACCGGCCGGCCCTGCCCGGGCCCGCACACGGCCACGGCCCCGCCCCCGACGCTCTCCCGGGGGGCGGGGAGAGCGT
>NZ_JBHWGV010000082.1:0-11047 GCF_042732955.1 Kitasatospora sp. NPDC059747
GCACGGTTCTCCGTGCCGCGCCGCCGGACCGGGAGGACGCCGCCGGACCGGGAGGGCTCAGTGGCCGCCCTTGAGGTTGAGCACGACCACCCCGACGATGATCAGGGCGATCCCCGCGATCTGGAGCCTGCCGAGCGACTCGCCGAAGGCGACGACGCCGATCCCGGCGACCGCCGCCGTCCCGGCGCCCGACCAGACCGCGTACGCGACCGAGACCGGGATGTGCTTGAGCGCGCGGCCGAGCAGCGCGAAGGAGAGCACGTAGCCGACGCCCACGCCGACGCTGGGCCAGAACTTCGAGAAGCCCTCGGTGAGCTTGAGGCAGCTGGTCGCGCAGACTTCGCTGAGGATCGCGAGGGCGAGGAGGAGGTAGGGCATGCCGGACTCAAACGGCCTGGTGGGCGCCGAGCTTCCCGAGCAGGGCTAGATCCGCGTTCGCCAGGCTGTCGAGCAGCGTGATCCGGGCGCCGTCCGGCATCGGCGTGGCCGTGGACGGGACGGCGAGCACGGCGCAGCCGGCCGCGCTGGCGGAGGTGACGCCGGTCGGGGTGTCCTCGACGGCGACGCAGGCGGCCGGGTCCAGGCCGAGGCGCTCGGCGGCGGCCAGGTACGGGTCGGGCGCGGGCTTGGTCCGCTCGGTGTCCTCGGCGGCGAGGGTGACGGTGAACCAGTCCCGGCCGATGGTGGACAGGACGAGGTCGACCACCCGGCGCGGCGAGGCGGAGACCAGCGCGGTGGGCACCCGGGCCTCGCGCAGCGAGGCGAGCAGGGCGAGCGCGCCGGGGCGCGGGACCGTCTCGGCGGCGACCTTACCGGCGAAGGACTCGCCGAGCCGCTCGGCGACCTCGGCCTCGCTCAGCTCGGTGCCGCTGACCCGGTGCAGGTGGGCGGCGGTGTGCTCGACGGCGCGGCCGAGCACCTCCGGGGCGTCCTGGTCGGTGAGCGGGCGGTGCAGCTCCTCGGCGAGCTCGGCGGCGGCCTCCCACCAGAGGTGCTCGGTGTCGACCAGGGTGCCGTCCATGTCGAACAGGACGGCGGCGGGCAGTGCGGACTCGGGCAGTGCGGACTCGGGCAGTGCGGATTCGGGCAGTGCGGACCCGGGCAGCGCGGATTCGGGCAGTGCGGATTCAGGCATGGCGGTACCTTCGGTGGATCGTCAGGAGCGAAAAGGGGACGTCACAGGCTCTCAGGCCGAGCGGCGGTCCACCAGTACGGGTCGCTCGGGGAGGGTGAGCGCGGCGCGCGAACCGGCCGGGAGGGCGGCGGCGGCCTCGGTCGGCAGGTCGGCCTTGACCTCGGTGCCGTCGTCCAGGCGGACGGTGAGCCGGGTGACGGCGCCCAGGAAGGACGCGGTGACGACGAGGGCCGGGCCGTTCGCGGACGGGGTCAGCGTGACGTTCTCCGGGCGGACCAGCACCTGGAGCTCGCCGTCGACCGGCAGGGCGCCGTCCACGGCGTGCCGGCGGCCGAGCACCTCGACGCCCCCGTCGGTGCGGGTGCACGGGATCCGGCTCATGGTGCCGACGAACTCGGCGACGAACGCGGTGGCCGGGCGCGAGTACAGCTCGTTCGGGCTGGCGCACTGCTCCAGGCGGCCCGCGCGCAGGACGGCGACGCGGTCGGCCATCGACAGCGCCTCCTCCTGGTCGTGGGTGACGAACAGGGTGGTGATCCCGAGCTCCTGCTGGAGGCGGCGGATCTCCTCGCGCAGCTGGAGGCGGACCTTGGCGTCCAGCGCGGACAGCGGCTCGTCGAGCAGCAGGACGCGCGGCTGCAGGGCGAGCGCGCGGGCGAGCGCGATGCGCTGCTGCTGGCCGCCGGACATCTGGTGCGGGTAGTGCCCGGCACGCTGCGGCAGGCCGACGAGCTCCAGCAGCTCCTGGGCGCGCCGCCGGCGCTCGGCCTTGCCGGCGCCGCGCATCCGCAGACCGAAGGCGACGTTGTCGAGCGCGGTCAGGTGCGGGAAGAGGCTGTAGGACTGGAACACCATGCCCGCGTCGCGCTTGTGCGCCGGGATCGCGGTGATGTCCCGGCCGTCGACGAGGACCTCGCCGGAGTCGTGCTGCTCGAAGCCGGCCAGGATGCGCAGCGCGGTGGTCTTGCCGCAGCCGGACGGGCCGAGCAGGGCGAGCAGTTCGCCCGGGTTGACGGTCAGGTCCAGGCCGTCGAGGGCGGTGGTGGCGCCGAACGAGCGCCGCAGGGAGCGGAATTCGACGGTCGCGCCGCCGGTGGCCGGGGCCGTGCCGGTGGCGGTGGCGGTAGCCGTGGTCATGGGGGAGGTACTCCTGGGAAGCGGAAGGGGCGGATCAGGACCGCGCGGCCTTGCGGCCGCGGCCGACGGCGGACATCAGCAGCAGGACGAGCCAGACGATCAGCAGGCTGAGCATCGACACGGCGACGGACATCTGGCCGTCGCTCTTGCCGTTGGAGTTGATCCACACCGAGAAGGGGGCGAAGCCGAGGATCGAGGCGGTGGTGAACTCGCCGAGCACCAGGGCGACGGTGAGCACGGCCGCGTTCAGCAGCCCGCTGCGCAGGTTCGGCAGGACGACGGTGAACACCGCGCGCAGCCAGCCGGCGCCGCAGTTGCGGGCGGCCTCGACGAGGGTGACGACGTCGACGCCGCGCATCCCGGCGTCCAGCGCCCGGTAGGCGAACGGGAGCGCCATCAGCACGTACGCGATGATCAGGACGACGGGGAAGTTCGGGTCCTGGATGGCCACGATGGTCTGGAAGAACGGCGTGTCCTGCAGGTAGTCCGGGCCCCAGCGCAGCACGCCGATGATGCCGGTGGTCAGCGCGACCACGGGGACGACCAGCGGCATCGAGCACATGATCTCGATCACCGGGCGCAGCTTCGGCGCGCCGAGCCGGGCGGCGAGCATCGCGGGCACCAGCAGGAGCAGCAGCACCGCCACGGAGACGCCGGCGAGTTCGAGGCTCAGCACGAGGCTGTCGGTGAAGCCGGGGGCGTTCACCAGCTCCGTGTAGGCGCGGAAGGTGGTGCCGCCCTTGTTGTCGTCGATGCTGAACCACAGCGACGCGGCCATCGGGACGGCGAAGTAGATCCCGCAGATCAGCAGGACGAGGCCGCGGCCGAAACGGATGCGGTTGATCAGGCGAGCCACTTGGCACTCCGGCGCTGAAGGGGCAGGTACACGGCCATCACCAGGCAGGCGACCACGATCATGTCGAGGCCGAGGGCGAGGGCGAGGTTGCCCTGGCCGACCAGGACGTTGCCGGACAGCGCGTCGCCGATCTGCATCGAGATCAGCGGCACCGAACTGCCCACCATGGCCTCGGCGGTGGCGTACGCGGCGAAGGAGGCGCCGAAGAGCAGCACGAAGCCGCCGAGCAGCGAGGGCGCGAGCACCGGCAGGGCCACGTGGCGCCAGTACTGCACGCCGGTGGCGCCGTTGTTGGCCGCCGCCTCGCGCCACTGGGTGCGCAGGCCCTCCAGGGCCGGGGTGATGGTGATGACCATCAGCGGTACCAGGAAGTACAGGTAGACCACCGAGAGGCCGGAGAAGGTGTAGAGGTTCCAGCCGTGCTTGGTGAGGCCGAACTGCTTGGTGACCTCGCCGGAGTTGCCGAGGGTGGCGACGAACATGAACGCGAGCGGGACACCGCCGAAGTTGGCGAGCACGCCGGAGGCGGACATGACGGCCTCACGGAACATCCGCAGCCGGGAGGTGGCGACCGCCTGGGCCAGCGGCAGGCCGACGACGGTGGCGATCAGCGCGGTCAGCAGGGAGAGCTTCACGCTGCCCCACAGGGCGGTGAAGTAGGCGCCCTGGAGCGAGCCGGTGAGGTTGTCGGTGGTGAACGTGCCGCCGCCGTCGGGGGCGTCGGAGGAGGTCGTGAACGCGCCGATGGCGATCGCGATGGCGGGCAGCCCGAAGCCGATCGCGAAGAACAGCAGCAGGGGGAGGGCGGCCAGCCAGGCCCGGCCGCGGGGTCCGCCGCGCTTGCCGGGGCGGGGGGCCTTGGCGGCCGCGGTGGTGGCCGGGGATTCGGGGGTGACGGAGCCGGGGGCGCCGCCCCCGCCGCTACGCGCGGCGGAGGCGGAGGCCGGCACCGGGGTGGGAGCCGTGGTCATCTCAGGTCAGCCCGCGATCGCCTTGGCCCAGTTCTCGGTCACGACCTTCTTGGCCGCGTCGGTCTGGTCCGGGGTGGGGAAGGTGGTGAAGGGCTTCTCGACCGGCGGCAGCTTCGAGGCGGCGTCGGCGTCCAGGGTGCCGGCGGCCTTCATGGCGTCGAAGAGGGCCGGGGTGGCGAAGCCGCCCATGAAGCCGTTCTGGCCGGCGGCGCTGTAGAGGTACTCCTCCCACAGGCGGGCGGCGGCCGGGTGCGGCGCGTCCTTGTTGACGGCCTGGTTGTAGTACTGCGCGTAGGAGCCGTCCGACGGGATGGCGACCTGCCAGTCGATGCCCTTGTCCTTGAACTTCACCGAGTAGCCGGCGTTCAGGTACGACCAGTCGATGCTGATCGGGGTCTCGCCCTTCTCGATGGTCGCCGGGGTGACCTCGACCGGGTTGAAGTTGCCGGCCTGCTTGACCTTGCCGAAGAAGTCGATGCCGGGCTGGATGTTGTCCAGCGAGCCGGCGTTGGCGAGGGCCGCGGCGTAGACGGCGCCGAAGGCGGCACCGGCCTTGGTCGGGTTGCCGTTCAGGGCGACCATGCCCTTGTAGTCGGGCTTGAGCAGGTCGGCGAAGGTCTTCGGGCAGACGGCCACCTTCTTGGCGTCGCAGCCGATCGACATGTAGCCGCCGTAGTCGTTGTAGCTCAGGCCGTTGGCGTCCTTCATGGTGGCCGGGATCTTGTCGAAGTCGGCGACCTTGTAGGGGGCCAGCAGGCCCTGCTTGCCGGCGCTGATCGCGAAGGCCGATCCCAGGTCGACGACGTCGGGGGCGCGGTCCTGGCCCTTGCGGGAGGTGATCGCGTTGATCTCGTCCTGGCTGGAGCCGTCCGGGTTCTCGTCCTCGATCTCGATGCCGTACTTCGCCTTGAAGTCGTCCATCAGCTTGCCGTAGTTCGCCCAGTCGCGCGGCAGCGTGATGACGTGGAGCTTGCCCTCCTTCTTGGCGGCGGCGACCAGCGCGTCCATGCCGCCGAAGTCGGCGACGGAGGTGGCGGTCTTCGCGTCCTTGCCGCCCGAGGCGCTGTTGGACTTCGCGGAGGACGAGCCGGCGGAGCCGCAGGCGGTGAGGGAGAGCGCGGCGGCGGTCAGGACGGCCGCGAAGGCGGCGGAGCGGGCGCGGTGCACGGACACTGGTCAGTCTCCTGATCGGGGGTGTACTGCGAGGGGTGAGTGCGAAGCAGAGGTGTCTGATCGGGGGATCGTGCGAGTGGCGGCCGGTGCTCGGGTTCGTCCGATAGCCGGGCGAGTCCGTCCGAGTTGACTAGCCAACTTCGCTGACGGGGGTAAGTAACCCGGAGTCCGGTGACGGGAAGGTGAACGGACGGCCCAGAACCGGGGTCGGCTGCGGGAACGGTGGAATCCGGCCGGTCGGGAGTGATCCGTCCGGTGCGATGCTTCGAAGGCGCAGCGGGATAAGGTCGGGCTGTCCGCGCCGGTACGGCTGCGCAGGACACCGCCCCAGGAGGGACATTGACTGACGTGGCAACGGATCCCGGGCTGGAGCCGGGGCGGCCGGCGGAGCGCACGGGAGCCCTCTACCGCAAGGTGGCCGCCGACCTGCGCGAGGCGATCACCTCCGGCGCGTTCGGCGAGGCGGGCCGGCTGCCGGCCGAGGGCGCGCTGGCCGAGCAGTACGGGGTCTCCCGCGGGACGGTCCGCCAGGCGCTGGCCGTGCTCCGCTCGGACGGACTGGTCACCTCCCGGCGCGGCACCCGGCGCGTGGTGCTCGGCGGCGCGCGGGTGCAGAGCTTCTCCGAGCTCCTCAGCTTCACGCACTGGGCGTACTCGATGGGGGAGGAGCCCGGCGGCATCCTCGACTCGCTGGTGCGCCGCCCGGCCGACGCCGCCGAGCGCGAGCAACTGCGGCTGGAGCCGGGCGCCGACGTGTACGTGACGGTCCGGCTGCGGACGCTGTCCGGCACGCCGGTGATGGTCGAGCGCACCGTCTACCCGCCGCGCGTCGGCGAGATCGTGGCCGAGCTGCCGCCGGACGTCGTCTCGCACACCGAGGTGCTGCGCGAGCACGGCATCCTGTTCTGCGACGCCGACCACACCATCGACATCGTCGCGGCCAACGCGGAGGACGCCCGCCTGCTCGGCTGCCGCCGCGGCGGCCCGCTGCTGCGCGAGCGGCGGCGCACGACCGACCCGACCGGCACGCCGGTGGAGTGGTCCCAGGACCGCTACCTGCCCGGGACGGTGGCGTTCAGCGTGCACAACTCCCTGGCGACGTCCGCGCTTTCGCGGCACGCGCGCGAACTGGACTGAGCCGGGAGGGGAGGACCTTTCGGTTCTCCCCTCCCTCGCTCCCCGCTACTTCATGAGCGAGGCGAGCAACGGGCGGTAGTGCTCGAAGTCCGGCGTGGGCGCACCGGCGGCCTTCGCCTCGTCGTCCCAGCGGCGGACGGCCACCGCGTCGGCGGCGCCCGGGAGCGCGGCGAACGCGGCGGCCTGGGCGTCGTCCATCGGGCCGCCCTGGACCTTGAGCGTGTACTCGGACGCCTCGGACAGCCGCGCGCGGTAGTCCGGCTCGACCGCGCACAGGTAGCGCTTCGCCGCGACGTGCAGCCGGACGGGCCCGGTGACCTCCGGGCCGAACCACTGCGCCAGCCAGTCGGCGCCGCTGTCGTTGTGCCGGTTGTCCTGCCCCTGCATCAGGTCCCGGCCGTGCAGCGTGCCCTGGAAGTGACCGACGTCGTGCAACAGGGCCGCGGCGATGAGGTGCGCCGGTGCTTGGACCGCCTCGGCGGCAGCGGCGGCCTGGAGCATGTGCTCGGCCATCGTGACCGCCTCGCCCAGGTACTCCCCGGCGCCCTCGCCCGCGAACAGCTCGGCGACCGCGTCCAGGGCGGCGGTGCGGCGGTGCAGCACGGCGAGGGTGGAGGCGAGCGAGTCGAGGTCGGCGTAGCAGCCCTGGAGGTGGCGGTGGCCGTCCTGCTGGAAGGCCGTCCGGGCGTGCAGGAGGCGGGTGTTGTCGAAGATCAGGCAATCGCCGGGGCCGAGGCGGAAGGTCAGCTGGAGCTCCGGGCGGAGCGTGATGGCGGCGAAGCGGCGGTAGGCGGCGTAGAAGGCGTTCCTGTCACCACTGCGAAGGGTGCCGATCGACCGGTTGTTGAACCGGACCTCGCGGATCCGGCCGAGCGGGTCGACGTCGATCAGCGGACGGTCGGCGCGCAGCTCGGTGCCGCGGTCGCGGAAGACGAACGGGACGGGGGTGCGGGTGAGGACGGCGAAGTCCGCCGGGGCTTCGTCCCGGAGGACGGCGGCGGCCTTGAAGCCGTCGACGAGCCCGGAGTCGCCGCCGGTGGCGGAGTTCTCCAGGCAGTGCAGGAGCTGGAGGGTGGGCACCGGGTCCCGGTACGGGTTGTCGGTGTGCGGCGTGATGGCGGCGCTGGTGAAGGCGAGGTTGTTTGGGTCCGGCTCGACGCGGACGTCGAACAGCTCGCCGTAGTTGGTGACCCGGACGAACCCGAAGCTCTCGGCGACCTCACACACCTTTCCCTCCGTGGTCGGCACGCCGCGCAGCACCGCGAACCCGCTGCGCCGGACGGCCGCCAGCACCGCGGCCTGCTCGGCGGGATCGGCCAGGTACGCCTCCCACCCGGCCTCCGGCAGCCCGCGCCGGAAGTCCGCCGCGACCCAGAGCCGCTTGTCGGCCTCGGTGCGCCCGTCCCCGTCCCCGGCCTCGGCCAACCAGGCGAGCGGGTAGCGGGAGCGGTGGCCGTCCGACCAGAGGACTTCGAGGTTCCCGTTCATCTCGCACTGCGCCGCGATCGCGAGGTCCTCGGGCAGGTCGGCGATCTGGAACAGCTTCTGCCCGTTGCGGGGGTCGCGGCACTCGGCACACGGGCAGTTGTCGCGCAGCCAGTACGTTGGCAGCTCGGGCATGGCGGGTCTCCTCCTCGACGGCATCCCGGTCGGGGTGGAGTTGTATAGCCAACTTCACCCCGTCGCCCGGGAGCCTGCCGCCCCCCGGTGAGTTCCCGGTGCCCTGCGGGTGAACGCCCCGGGAACTGTGCCGGTAGCCGCTGACTGAAACCTGTTGCGTCACAGCTCCAGGAGCAACACGTCGTGCTCCGCCGCGCCCTCCCACGGCACCGCCGTGCCCACTGGTCGGTAGCCCCACGCGCGGTACGCGGCCTGTGCTGCTGTCGCCTCCGGGCGGCTGTTCAGCATCACGCGCTGGTTCTTCAGTCCGTTCAGCAGGGCACGGTGCATCTCGGCGGCCACGCCCCGCCTGCGCCAGGCGGGGCGTACGGCCAGCTCGAACAGTCCGAACGTCCGCTTCCCGTTCTCGAGGCGGAGATCCTCGGCTACTGGCTCGATGAGCGTGTCCCACCAGCCCGTGCCGGCGGCCAGCGGGTAGCCGTACGCCATGCCCACCACCGTCTCGCCATCGAACGCCACCGCTGCCCGAAAACCCCGCCTGCGCACCTGCGACCGGAATCGCCGGAACGCGCGCTCCACGTCGGGCGGGCTCGCCCCGTACGGCGGTTCCGCGAAGGCCTCGGCGAACACGGCTTTCAACTGCTCTTCCAGGAAGGCCGTCTGTGCTCCGTCCAGAACCCTGACCATCACCGTCACGCTGCCTCCCCCTTATTCGCTGTCACCCCGAACTCCCGCATGTGTTCTACGAAATCCCGGGTCACTGCCGAATCGATCAGCTCGGCAAAGGCCGCCACGGTTCGTAGCCTCTCAACCAGCCGGGCAGAGGTCATGCCCTGAGCCGCGTCGGCGCTCGCGCACGCCTCCGCGCAGGCCTCTTCCACAGCGCCGGCCTTCATGAGCACTTCGGCCAGGCGTGCCCGGTACAGCGCCGCATTCCGGCTGTACGTTGGCCCGAGCTGGCTCACGGCGGATCTCAGAAACGGGATCGCGTGGAAGGGGCGACCGTTCTCCACGTGCCACGCGGCAGTGGCGTAGTCGACCTCGACTTGGCCGGCGAACGCCGTCCATCGGGGAGCCTCGGTGTCCTTGTCGGACCGGTCGTGCCAGGTCAACGCGAGCGAAAGCGCGCGACGGGCGGACGCGTGATCTCCTGAGGCTGACAGCGCCCGCGCGAGTCGCAGGGCGACGACCGATCTCACTTTGGGACTTCCGTGCGTCTGCGCCAGCTTTCCGGCGGCGTTAGCTGCGGCCACCGCCTCCCAGGGGCGCCGCTGCTCTACGGCAAGCATGGACAACTTGTCCAGCGCCCGGACTTCCAACAGCGGATCGCCGACCAACCGGGCCGAGGTCAGAGCCTCGGTGCAGGCCGCCCGTGCTTGCGCAGGGCGGCCTGCATCGAACTCGATCCACCCGAGATGGGAGTGCAGCGTGCCGGATAGAACGTGAAGTTCCCTCCCGATCCGTTCAAGATACGACCCGTCCGTCATTGCCTTCTCGACTTGCCGTAGTACCTGCAGAGCCGCCTTCTGCGCGACTTGGCCGCCCTGGGAATGGTCGATGGCGTAGAGACCGGACACTTGCGACTGAAGAAGCTGAACGTCCGAAGCTCCGATCCGGCGTCCCCGGGCAGCCGGGAGGACGGTGGCGCCCAGGATCGCGCCTACCTCTACGACGAACTGCCGGCGGTGCACGTCCTCATGGTGCCCGCTCATCAGGCCACCGCGTGCTCTCTCAAGTGGGACAGCGAATCCGAGCTCGCTGAGCGGAACGCCCAACATGGCCTCGATCACTACCTGTTGACCTGGGTGAGGCAGCGGGGGATCTGGTGACTCCCATCGGCGGAGCTGGCGGACGCTCACTGCGGCGTCGATGGCCATCCGCTTCGCCATCTTCGAGAACGCGGCCACGAAGGATTCCTGGGTATAGCCGGCAGCCCTTCGGAGGTCTGCCAACGATCGCCGCGTAGCCATGGCCTCCGCCTCGCAGAGAGTCGATCACTGGTCACACTCTGCCACTGATGACCCTCGGTGTGTGCCGCACGTTCCAAAACGTCCGGTGAAACGTCCGGTCACTCGGCGCCCATGCGGTTTCCACAGACGGTGAACTGAGGTCAGCCCGGTTCCGGGCAGACAGAGCACCCGAGGGAGCGACTTGTGTCCATCGCCGTTGATGCGCCGTCTCGCGTACTGGCCCCGGCCACCGCCGCTCTTCGCTACCGGCCGGAGTCGGCGAGCGCGGCGCGTCGGCTCGTGGAATGCAAGCTCGCGGACTGGTGGCTGTACGAGTTGGTCGACGAGGCCGCGCTGATCGTGTCCGAGCTGGTCGGGAGCGCCGTCAAGACCGGCTGCCTCACCTTCATGACGGTGAGGATCCGTCGGGTTACGGCCCAGATCGTGCGGATCTCGGTGCAGGACGGATCCCGCACCATGCCGGTCCTCATCGAGGCGGGTGACGACGAGGAATGCCACCGAGGCCTCGCTCTGGTCCACAGACTCACGCGCGGGCAATGGGGCGTCACGCCGGACGAGTTCGGCAAGACGGTGCACGCCGATCTTCGTGTGCCGTCCAGCCGATTGTCCGAGCAGCAGTTTCCCGCAGCGTCCTGAACTCCTCCCCGTGCGGGGAGGTGGCATCAACCGAATCGAAGTGGAGATCACAGTGAACGAACCCATCGACTTCAACCCCGCCTCGCACCCCGGCCTGAACTGGTCGGTGGCCCAGGACTCCCAGCTCGACGACACGGTGGAGTGCGCGGCGCTCGCCGCGATGCCGAACGGCCTGATCGCGCTGGCCAACATCAACAACGCGAACGCCGTGGTCGAGCTGACCCCCGGTGAGGTGCGGAAGCTCAAGGTCGCGTTCGTCGCCGGCCAGTACGACCACCTGTTGGCCTGAGGACCCGAGCTTTATTGCGGCGGGGGGGCCCCCCCCCCGGGGGGGGCCCCCCCCCCCCCCCCCCCACACCGAGACACCAACACAAAAACCCACCCACACACCCCCCCCCCCCCCCCCCCAGAC
>NZ_JBHWGV010000082.1:11057-43818 GCF_042732955.1 Kitasatospora sp. NPDC059747
AACAAAGGGCGGGGTTCCGCCCCCCCGAACACGGCCCCCTTGTCGCGAGGCCGCGCATTTTTTTGGGGGGCGGCCGCCCCCCCCCCGGGGGGCGCCCGCCGCATCCCACGCCGAGTCAAGGAGAACTGCACCATGACGACCTCGCTGCACCGCCTCGTCGCCGATCCGGAGGCCTTCCGTAGGGCGTGGCCGGACACGCCGATGGTGTACGACAGGGACGCCGTAGACCTGCAACGCCTCGCCAGTCGCGAGGCGGCCCGCGAGATCCTGGCCGATCCGGACCTGCGGCCGGGGGTTTCGGGATGGTCCGTGATGGCGTTCTGACCGCAGAACGCGCGGATGCCGATCACCCCACCGACACCTTGGTCCTTAATGGGCTCCACCGCTCGTGGCCGCCGCTGGTGACGTTCTGCAAGGCCCTGTCGACCCAGCTCGGCCACCCGGTCACCGGGAACGTTTATCTGACACCGGCCGGCGGGGCCAGGGGTTTCGGCTGGCACTGGGACTGTCATCACGTCTTCATCGCGCAGGCCGAGGGTGCGAAGCACTGGCGAATGTTCAAGCCGGTGTTCGTCAACCCGCTCGAACACCACAACTGGTCGAAGATCGGGTTCGACCCGGCGGACAAACGGCGATTCGAGCGCGACAGCCCGGACTTCGAAGTCACCCTACGGGCCGGGCACGTGTTGTTCATCCCCCGGGGATGGGTCCACGCGGGGCAGAGCACCGAGAACGAACACAGCCTGCACATCACTCTCGGCGTGCAACTCCTCACCGTGCACTGGGCCTTGAAGAAACTGCTGGAGCTCGGTGAGGAATCCGAGCAACTGCGTGCCGCGCTGCCGCCGGACCTCGGTGGACGGGACTTCCTGGACCTCTCGGCGCAGCTGCGTTCGGCGCTGGTGGAGTGGGTGACCAAGCAGTCGGCGGAGGCGCCTGCGTTGCGGCTTCGATTCGCTCAGCGGTTGTCGGTGCTGAACCAGGAACCGAAGTAGCGGACGGGCTAACCTCGGACCGATGCCGAGCAGGAGGATCGGAACGTGATCTTTCCCGACGATGAACCGCTCTCCGAGTGGTATGCCGACCGAGCTGATCGGGACCGGCCTCCAGGGACCCGGGATGCTCTGGTGCTCATCCCCGAGGATCGCCAGGAGCTGCATCCGTTCCAAGACCTCCAGCGGCTCGTGGTCGAGTGGGACGGGCGTGCCTGGCGGCCGGTGGCCGTCGCGGCCGACTTCTCGGAGGCGTATCCGCTGATCATGCGGCGGAACGGTGAGCTGATCGAGGCGCAGGAGGACACCCCCGTGGCGCTGCTTCGGAAAGGCGCCGGCCGACACCGTCGGCCGGTTCCGCCGCCCGGCTGAGGGATCCGCGCTCCGGCCGTTCGGGTGAGGGGGTGGTCCCGGGCGCGTTTTGGCGGGGGAGAAGTGGCGGGGCTGCGGCACTGTCGGGGTGGATTTGTCCCGATAGGCGAGAGGTGGCCGGGTATGGCTCATTCCAGGACGACGGCTCCGGCTGGGTCAGGGCATACCGGGCTCAAGCGAGAAGTCGGGATGGTCGGGCTGCTCTGGGCCTCGGTCGGCGCGATCATCGGGTCCGGCTGGCTGTTCGGGGCGCAGAAGGCGGCGGTGGCGGCCGGGCCGGCCGCCCTGCTGTCCTGGGGGATCGGCGCGGTGGCGATCATCCTCCTGGCGCTGATCCACGCCGAGCTGGGCGGGCTCTTCCCGGTGGCGGGCGGGACGGCGCGCTACCCGCACTACGCGTTCGGCGGGTTCGCGGGGATGTCGTTCGGGTGGTTCACGTGGCTGCAGGCCGCGACGATCGCGCCCATCGAGGTCCAGGCGATGATCAACTACGCCCGGCACTGGACCTGGGCGGACGGCTTCCTGAACAAGGACCTCACGCTGACGGGCAGCGGGTTCGTCGTCGCGGCCGTGCTGCTGGGCGTCTTCGTCGCCGTCAACTTCCTCGGGGTCCGGCTGCTCGCGCACACCAACAGCGTGGCCACCGTGTGGAAGGTCGCGGTCCCGATCCTGGCCATCTTCGCCCTCGGGATCACCGAGTTCCACGGTTCCAACTTCAACGTCCACGGCTTCGCGCCGGACGGCGCCAAGGGCGTGCTCGCGGCCATCAGCACCAGCGGGGTGATCTTCGCGCTGCTCGGCTTCGAGCAGGCCATCCAGTGGGCGGGCGAGAGCCGCAACCCCCGGCGGGACATCCCGAGGGCCGTGCTCGGCTCGGTCGTGGTCGGCACGATCGTCTACGTCATGCTCCAGGTGGTGTTCATCGGCGCCCTGCCGCCGGAGACCTTCGCCGGGGGCTGGGGCAAGCTCGACTACCCCGGCATCAGCGGGCCGTTCGCGGGCCTCGCCACGCTGATCGGGCTCGGCTGGCTCGCCACCATCCTGTTCATCGACGCGGTGATCTCGCCGGCCGGCACCGGGCTGGTCTACATCACCTCCAGCTCGCGGGTCACCTACGGCCTCAGTCGCAACGGCTACGCGCCGCAGGCCCTCCAGTACACCGACAAGCGCTCGGTGCCCTGGCTCGGCCTGGTCATCGCCTGGGTGGCCGGCGTGCTGTGCTTCCTGCCCTTCCCGAGCTGGCAGCGGCTGGTCGGGTTCATCACCTCCGCCGTCGTGCTGATGTACGCGGGGGCGCCGCTGGCCTTCGGCGTGCTGCGCAAGCGGCTGCCGGGGCTGGAGCGCTCGTACCACCTGCCGGCCGGCTCGGTGATCTCGCCGCTGGCCTTCGCGGTGGCGAGCCTGGTCATCTACTGGTCCGGCTGGGACACCCTGTGGCGGCTGGGCCTGGCGATCCTGATCGGGTACGCGCTGCTCGGCGGGTACTCCGCGTACGCCGCCTCGAAGGGCATGCCGAACGCGCCGCGGATGGACTTCAAGGCCGGGCAGTGGCTGCCGGTCTACCTGGTCGGGATGGGGATCGTCTCGTGGCAGGGGACCTTCGGCGTGGGCGCCCAGGGGAACCTGCCGCTCTGGTGGGACATCGGGGTCGTGGTGGTCTTCTCCCTGGTGGTCTACTACTGGGCCCTCGCGGTCGCGCTGCCGCGGGAGGAGATCGAGCGGAACATCCGGGGCGTCGAGGTGGTGGACGCGGGCGGGCACTGACCGCCGGAACGGAGAGCGGCCCCCGAGGAGTCCCGGGGGCCGCTCTCCGCTTGTGCGCTCAGCCTTCGACGGTCGCGGCCCAGGCGGCGTCGGCGGCCGCCAGGGCCGGCTCGGCGTCCGCGCCGGTCGCGGCGGCCAGGGCGGTGAGGCACGCGCGGACGGTGTCCGGCGAGGCCGCCCGGCCGTAGTGGTTGACCCGGAGCATCTCCGCCGCCAGCGCGCCGCCGCCCGGCTGGACGGGGAGCGACGGGTCGAGGGCCGCGGCGAGCTCGCCGGCGTGCACGCCCGGGGCGGTGCGCAGGGTGGTCGCGACCGGCGCGGCGTGCGCGTCCTCCGTGACGTACGGGGTGAGCGTGCCCAGCGCGCGGACGCCGGCCCGGGTCGCGGCCGAGGCGGCGCGGTGGCGGGCGATGACCGCCGGCAGGCCGTCGGCGGCGATGCGGTCGAGGCAGGCGCCGAGCGCCAGCATCTCCAACTGGGCCGGGGCGTGCGGCAGTACGGCCCGCCCGGCGTCCGTCCAGCGCTCCTTCCAGTCCAGCAGGGACAGGTACGAGCGGCGCGGGGCGGCCGGATTGGCGGCGATCCGCTCCCAGGCGCGCCCGGAGACGGACACCGCGGAGACGCCGGCCGGGCCGCCCATCGCCTTCTGGCCGCCGATGACGCACAGGTCGACGCCCCACGCGTCGGTGAGCAGCGGCTCGGCGGCCACCGAGGCCACCGCGTCGAGCATCAGCAGCGCGCCGTGCTCGCGCACCACGGCGGCGATCTCGGCGACCGGGTTGGTGTTGCCGGTGGCGGCCTCGGCGTGGACCAGCGAGACGAAGTCGATCGCCGGGTTCGCGGCCAGCGCGTCGGCGACCTGCCGCGCGCTCACCGCGCTGTGGAAGGGGACCGCCAGGTCGACGACCTCGGCGCCGCACGAGCGCAGCCAGTTCCCGAAGGTCTGGCCGTACGGGCCGGTGACGATGTTGAGCGCGGTCGAGCCCGGGTGCGCGGCGCCGCGGATCGCGGCCTCCAGGGGCAGCAGCGCCTCGCCCTGGGTGACGATCACGTCCGCGGAGGTGTGCAGCAGCGCGGCCACCTGGTCCTCGATCGCCGCGAACCCGGCGGCGCTGAGCGGGGGGAGGTCGTCGAGGAACACACTCACAGCTGGTGCCTTTCGCGCACGGGTGGTTGGGACGGGAACGAGTCTGCCGCATTCTCGCCGCTCGCACGGAACCCGCCCGTCGGTAGAGTGCGGGCCATGAGCGATGGCGCGGTGCTGCACGTCCGGGGTCGGGTGCTGGTCGGTCCGGAGGACGTCCGGGACGAACTCTGGGTGGTGGACGGCCGGGTGAGCTTCACCCGCCCGCCCGGCGCCGGGGACGTCCGGACCGTCACCGGCTGGGCGCTGCCCGGCCTGGTCGACGCGCACTGCCACGTCGGCCTGGACGCGCACGGCGCGGTGGACGCCGAGACCAGCGAGAAGCAGGCGCTCACCGACCGCGACGCCGGCACCCTGCTGATCCGCGACGCCGGCTCGGCCGCCGACACCCGCTGGATCGACGAGCGCGAGGACCTGCCGCGGATCATCCGGGCCGGGCGGCACATCGCCCGCACCCGCCGCTACATCCGCAACTACGCGCACGAGATCGAGCCGGGCGACCTCGCCGCCTACGTCCGGGCCGAGGCCCGGCGCGGCGACGGCTGGGTCAAGCTGGTCGGCGACTGGATCGACCGCGAGCACGGCGACCTCACCGCCTGCTGGCCCGGCGACGCGCTGGCCGAGGCGATCGCGGCGGCGCACGAGGAGGGCGCGCGGGTGACGGCGCACTGCTTCGCGGCCGAGTCGCTGCCGGACCTCCTCGCGGCCGGCATCGACTGCGTCGAGCACGCCACCGGGCTGACCGAGGAACTGATCCCGGCCTTCGCCGAGCGCGGGGTGGCGATCGTCCCGACGCTCGTCAACATCGCGACCTTCCCCGCGCTGGCGGCCGGCGGCGAGGGCAAGTTCCCGGCCTGGGCCGCGCACATGCGCCGCCTGCACGAGCGCCGCTACGACACCGTCGGCGCCGCGCACGACGCCGGGATCCCGGTCTTCGTCGGGACGGACGCGGGCGGCTCGCTCGCGCACGGCCTGGTGGCGGAGGAGGTCGCCGAGCTCGTCAAGGCCGGACTGAGCCCGAACGAGGCGCTGTCGGCGGCGAGTTGGGGTGCGCGCGAGTGGCTCGGGCGTCCGGGCCTGGAGGAGGGCGCCCCGGCGGACCTCGTGGTCTACGACGAGGACCCGCGGGCCGACGTCCGGGTGCTGGCCGCACCCCGCACGGTGGTGCTGCGCGGCCGTCCGGTGGGATGACGGTTCTCAAGATCATCCGCTGAACGCGCTGTCGGCGTAGGCCGATAGGGTGGCGACCATGGCACCGCGTCCACTTCACGAGATCGTCGAGCCCGGCTGGGCGACCGCCCTGGCACCCGTCGCCGGGCAGGTCGCCGCGATGGGCGACTTCCTGCGCGCCGAACTGGCCGCAGGCCGCACCTACCTGCCCTCCGGGCCGAACGTGCTGCGCGCCTTCCAGCAGCCCTTCGCCGACGTGCGGGTGCTGATCGTCGGGCAGGACCCGTACCCGACCCCCGGGCACGCCGTCGGGCTGAGCTTCTCGGTCGGGCCCGAGGTGCGGCCGATCCCGGCCAGCCTGATCAACATCTTCCAGGAGTACGGGACGGACCTCGGCCTCCCGCAGCCGTCCAACGGCGACCTCACCCCGTGGACGCAGCAGGGCGTCCTGCTGCTCAACCGCGCGCTGACGACGGCGCCGCGCAAGCCCGCCGCGCACCGCGGCAAGGGCTGGGAGGAGGTCACCGAGCAGGCGATAAAGGCGCTGGTGGCACGCGGCGGCCCGCTGGTGGCGATCCTGTGGGGCCGGGACGCCCGGAACCTGCGGCCGCTGCTCGGGGAGGTCCCGGCGATCGAGTCGGCGCACCCGAGCCCGTACTCGGCGAACGGCGGCTTCTTCGGCTCGCGGCCGTTCAGCCGGGCCAACGACCTCCTGGCGCGCCAGGGGGCGCAGCCGGTGGACTGGCGCCTGCCCTAGCAGTTCCGGGTCACGGCGGAACGCCAACCTCACTCCAACGAGTGAAATGACGTTCCGTGTGACTCGTGTGACGGATCGTTTGAGAAGACTGGCGGCTCATCGTTCCACCGCTGTGGGGGTACCGCCATGTCTTCCCGACGAATCGTTTCTGTTGCCGCTGCCACGGTGGCGTGCGCACTGCTCACCGTCCCGCCCGCCCGGGCGGCCGGGCCGACACCGGCGCCGGCGCCCGGATCCCCGGGCACAGCGCGCGCCGTCACCGCCGAGCTCGCGCTGGACGTCAGCCTGCTGAACAAGGCGGTGGACGTGCCCGTGGACATAGCGCTGAACAAGGTGGAGACGCCCGCGCAGCGCGAAGGCTCCGTGCTGACCGCCAAGGTCGACGGTGTCGACCAGCAGGGCCCGGTCACGCTCGTCAAGGCCGACGTCGGGAAGTCCGTGACGCGCTCCGACGCCAAGGGCACCGCCGCCTCCGTCCGGCTGGTCAACGCCGACGTGCACGCCCCCGGCCTGCCGGCCACCGCGCTGCTCGGCCTGGAGGCGATGAGCGCCGAGGTGACGTGTCCGGTCGACGGGCAGCCGACCGCGAACGTCGTCGCGCCCGCGAAGCTCACCGTGCTCGGCAAGCCGGTCACCGTCGGCCTGTACGCGCCGACCACGGTGGACGTGCCGCTGGTGGGCAGCGTCTCGGTGGAGTTCTCCAAGCGCACCACCACCTCGACCACGGCCGCCGCCTCCGCGCTGGAGGTGCAGGTGGCGGTGAACCCGCTGAACCTGAACGTCGCCAAGGTCACCGGGAAGATCACCGTCGCCTCGGTGAGCTGCGAGAAGCCGGTCCCGCCGACCGGCCCGGCCACGGCCACCCCGACCCCGGCGCCCACCACGGACGCGCCCACCGGCGTGCCCACCGCCCAGCCGGTGGCCGACACCACGACGGGCGCCGGCGCCGCGCACGCCGCGTCCGCGCGCCCGGCCGCGGGCCTGGCCGAGACCGGTGGCAGCAGCGCCACCGGCCCGCTCGCCGCCGGGGCCGCGGCGCTCGTGGCGGGCGGAGCCGCCGCCCTCTGGGCCACCCGGCGCCGCCGCGCCGCGCACGCCCGTCACCACTGACGGACCGCCCCGGGGCACGGGAGGAAGCGGGAGTGTCACCCCCGGCACTCCCGCACCGTGACCGTGTCAACGCGGACGGTTGGTTCACATGCGCGTTACATGAGAGGAACAACCGGGAAACGGCGGCTTGCGACGCTACGCGGGCACCCACCACCCAGCAATGCGAGGGACCAGCCGTGGCAATCAAGGCCGAGTACATCTGGATCGACGGCACCAAGCCGACCGCGAAGCTCCGTTCCAAGACTCGCGTCCTGCCCAACGCCGACAAGATCCCGACCTGGGGCTTCGACGGCTCGTCGACCAACCAGGCCGAGGGCCACGCGTCCGACCGCGTGCTGGAGCCGGTGAAGGTCGTCAAGGACCCGATCCGCGGTGGTGACAACATCCTGGTCCTGTGCGAGGTCCTGGAGACCAACGGTGCGGCGCACGACTCCAACACCCGTGCCCTGCTGCGCGAGGTCGCCGAGAAGTACTCCGCGCAGGAGTCGATCTTCGGCATCGAGCAGGAGTACACCTTCTTCAAGGGCTCCCGCCCGCTCGGCTTCCCGGAGGGCGGCTACCCGGCCCCGCAGGGCGGCTACTACTGCGGTGTCGGCGCCGAGGAGGTCTTCGGCCGCGAGATCGTCGAGCTGCACCTGGACCGCTGCATGGACGCCGGCCTGGCGATCTGCGGCATCAACGCCGAGGTCATGCCCGGCCAGTGGGAGTTCCAGATCGGCCCGGTCGACGCCCTGACCGTCTCGGACGACCTGTGGATCGCCCGCTACCTGCTGTACCGCACCGCCGAGGAGTTCGGCATCGACGCCACCCTGGACGCCAAGCCGGCCCGTGGCGACTGGAACGGCGCGGGCGCCCACACCAACTTCTCCACCAAGGCGATGCGCGAGGGCTACGACGCCATCATCACCGCCTGCGAGTCGCTCGGCACCTCCCAGGAGAAGGTGCTGGAGCACGTCACCCAGTACGGCGCCGACATCGAGTCCCGCCTGACCGGCAAGCACGAGACCGCCCCGTGGAACGTCTACAGCTACGGCGTCTCCAACCGCGGTGCCTCCGTCCGCATCCCGTGGCAGGTCGAGGTGGAGCAGAAGGGCTACATCGAGGACCGCCGCCCGAACGCGAACGTCGACCCCTACGTCGTCACCCGCCTGCTGATCAACACCTGCTGCGAGGCCCTGGAGAAGGCCGGCCAGGTCTGATCCTCCGCACCGCGAACGTACGGCCGCAGGCCCTTCCCCGCCACGGGGAAGGGCCTGCGGCCGTTTCCGGTGCCTACCGGTCGGGGGTCAGACCAGGGTCCACTTCTGGTTGGCCGCGCCTGAGCACGTCCACAGCGAGAGCGCGGAGCCGTTGGCGGTGGCCGCCTGCGTCACGTCGATGCACAGACCGGACTGGACGCCGACGACCGTGCCGTCGGCGTTGAGCCGCCACAGCTGGTTGGCGCCGCCGTTGCAGTCATAGATGTCGATCTTGGTGCCCGGTGCCGTCTGGTTGTTGTAGGCGTCGAGGCACTTGGTGCCGCCGTAGACGGTCAGCTGGCCGGCGGGGGTGTGGGTCCACTGCTGGTTGCCGCCGCCGTTGCAGTCCCAGATGTCGGGCTGGGTGCCGTTGGCCTGGCTCGCGAACGGGAGGTCCAGGCAGCGGCCGGAAGCGGTGCCGAGCAGCGCGCCGGTGCGGAGCCACTGCTGGTTGGCCGCGCCGGAGCAGGTCCACAGGGCGATGCCGGAGCCGTTGGCGGTGGCGGCCTGCGTGATGTCGATGCACAGGCCGGACTGGAGGCCGGTCACGGTGCCGTCGGCGTTGCGACGCCACTGCTGGTTCGCGCCGCCGTTGCAGTCGTAGATGTCGATGGCCGTGCCCGGTGCCGTCTGGTTGTTGTAGGCGTCGAGGCACTTGGTGCCGCCGTAGACGGTCAGCTGGCCGGCGGGGGTGTAGGTCCACTGCTGGTTGCCGCCGCCGTTGCAGTCCCAGATGTCGGGCTGCGTGCCGTTGGCCTGGCTCGCGAACGGGACGTCCAGGCAGCGGCCGGAGCCCGCCCCGCGCAGCACGCCCGCGCTCGGGGTGGGCGCCTGGGTGCACGGCCCGGCGACCGGGGCGCCCGCGACGTCGGAGGCCTTCAGGAAGGCCAGCCGGTGGTTGTAGCGGATCGGGTAGTAGGTGTCGCAACCGACTACCAGCGTACGGTCGTTGGGGGCGCTGCCGTCGATGTTCTGCCCGTAGTAGAAGTCGGACTGCACCGGGGCCGCGCTCGCCGCGACGTAGGACTGCCCGGCCGGCACGGCGGCGTTCAGCGGGGTGACGGCCTGCGCGGTGATCGCGGGGTACGGGAGGTACGCGGAGGCCTCGGGGTAGCTGCGCCCGTACACCGGGATGGAGGCGGCGCCGGACTTCGGGGTCAGCAGGGTCTGGCCGGGCCGGGTGTCGGCGGTCGCGCTCTGGCCGCCGGGGTTGTAGAACCAGGCCTTCTGGCCGTCGTACCAGATGGCCGTCCAGTCGCCGCTCAGGTCGGCGACGACGTAGGAGGCGCCGGTGACGGCCTTGTCGCTCCAGTCGGCGGCCCTGGTGGAGCCGCCGTTGATCAGCGGGGCGCTCGGGTCCGGGCCCGTGCGCAGGTAGACGAAGTTCTCCGGGCGGTCGGCGGTGCCGGTCACCGGGGGCTGGTTGGTGGCGTCGAAGGCCGGGGTGATGGTGACCTTGCCGCCGACCGCCGGCAGGCCGCCGATGCCCGCCTTGAGCGGGGCGCCGAGCAGGTCCATGTAGTGCGACCAGTCCCAGAACGTGCCCGGGTCCCAGTGCATCCCGGCCACGTTCGCCTGGAGCGGGCCGGGGACGTCGTCGTGGCCGATGACGTGCTGGCGGTCCAGCGGGATGCCGAAACGGGTCGCCAGGTAGCCGACCAGCGCGGCCGAGGACTGGTAGAGCTGCTCGGAGTACCAGGTCGGGCGGTCGGTCGGGAAGGCGTAGCCCTCGTGCTCGACGCCGATGCTGTGCATGTTGACGGTCTTGTTGCCCGCGTGCCAGGCCACGTTGTTCGTGTTGACCAGCTGGGTGACGTGACCGTCCGAGGAACGCACCATGTAGTGGGCGCTGGCCTGGTTGCTCGGGTTCTGGAACGCCGAGATCGAGCCGGCGAAGCCGCCCTCGGTGTCGTGGATGACGATGTACTGGATCCGGTCGCCGTCGTCCGGGCGGTTGGCCTTGGTGTAGTTGCCGTAGGACGTCGGGTCGTTCGGGTTGGTGAGCGCGTACGCGGCGGGCTGGAAGTCGCAGCCGAGCGAGGCCGGGCACTCGACGCTGCCGTCGGCCGCCGCCGCGGCGGGGGTGGCCGTGGTGGCCGGGGCGGTGCCCGCCGGCGCGGTGTCGGCCGCCGTCGTGACGAACGCGGCGCGGGTGGCCGTGCGCGGGGCCGGCGCGGCGGCCCGGGCCGCCGTGGACGGGACGCTCGGGACCGGGACCGGCGCGAGGGTGACGGTCTCGCCCTCGGCGGTCTGCCGGGAGACGCCCTTGCGCAGCGTGTCGAAGACCCGGTCGGCGAACGGGTTCGCCGCGCCCGCGTCCCCGGACCGGCTGAACCGGGCCACCGCCTGGTACCAGGCGCTCGGGTCCGCCGAGGCGGCCCGGCCGCTCTGCTTCAGGGACTCCTGCTGGTACTCGGCCAGCAGCGCCGCACCCCCGCGGACGCTCTGCGCGGCGTCCCGCTTGAGGTCGTCCGCCGGACGGTGGATCAGCGCCGCCGCCGCGTCGAGCGTGTGCAGCTCCGGGCCGTCCTCGACGGGCGGCGCGGTGGGCGTGCCGGAGACCGGCCGCGGCGGGAGGTCGTCGCCGCGGCCGTCGGCCGTGTCGGGCCCCGGCCCGGCGGCCAGCGCCGCGCGGACCGCGGCGACGTCGACCTGGGTCAGGCCCATGACGTTGTAGTTGCCGGTCGTGCTCGGCGCGCCCCGGTGGGAGTCCCAGCGGGTCTCCTGGTAGGACAGCGCGAGCAGCACGCCCTCCGGCACCCGGAACTCGGCCGCCGCCGCCCGGAACTGATCCTGCAGCGAGCCCTGCGCGGGCGCGGCGGCGGCCGCCGGGACGAACCCGAAGGCCGCGCCGGCCAGTACGGTGGCCACGGCGGCGCCGAGGGCCCGTCTGCCGCGCGGGGCGAGCGGGCGCTGTGCCGCTCTCGGTATGGAAATCAACGGAGTCTGCCGACCTTACGCTCTGTCGTGTGGAGGCCCGGGCAGGTTCTTCCGGGCCGCCGCGACGCTAGCACCCCGGGGCCGGAAACCCGGTAGTCAACCCGGCCGGGGACGGTCAGGATGAACAGGTATGACGCCCCTTCTGCTCATCGACGTCGACGGGCCCCTGAACCCCTACGCAGCCCCCGGGGAGCAGCGCCCCGACGGCTACGACACCCACCACGTCCTGCCCGATTCCTGGGTGGCGCGCCGCCGGCCGGGGCCGGGCGAGCAGGTCGAGCCGCTGCGGGTGTGGCTCAACCCGCTGCACGGGCCGGAGCTGCTGGCCCTGCCGTACGAACTGGTGTGGGCGACCACCTGGATGGACGAGGCGAACACCTTCATAGGCCCCCGCATCGGCCTGCCCGAGCTCCCGTACATCCGCTGGACGGAGGTCTTCCGCGAGGACCCGGACGGCCTGCACTGGAAGACCCGGGACCTCGTCGCCTGGGCGGCCGGCCGCCCCTTCGTCTGGCTGGACGACGAGCTCGGGCCGCAGGACATCGAGTGGATCGCCGCCCACCACCCGGGTCCGGCCCTGCCGCTCTGGGTCGACCCCAGGGCGGGGCTCGGGGAGCTGCACTTCGCGGCGCTCCGGGAGTGGGCGGAGGACGGCGAGCGGGTGGAGGCCGGGCAGTGAGCGGGGACGCCGGAGGGACGGTCGTCGGGACGGTCGAGCGCCTGCGCCGGTACCCGGTGAAGTCGCTGCTGGGGGAGGAGTTGCCGCGCGCGGACGTCACCGGGCGCGGCCTCGCGGGCGACCGGGTCCGCGCCCTGCGCGACATCGGGACGGGCCGGATCGCCAGCGCCAAGCACCCGCGGCTCTGGGCCGGCCTGCTCGGCTTCACGGCCGGGACGGCGGCGGACGGCACGGTGGCGATCACCGGCCCGGACGGCCGGGGCGTGGACGAGGCAGCGCTGTCGGAGGCGCTCGGCCGCAAGGTGGAGCTGATCGCCGAACGCCCGCCCGGGGCGACGATCGAGCGGGCCGTGCCGGAGGAGGTGCTGGCCCGCGGGATCGGGGAGGACGTCGCCTTCACCGTCAACGAACTGGGCCGGGCCGCGCCGGACGGGACGTTCTTCGACTTCGCGCCGCTGCACCTCCTGACCACCTCGACGCTCGGCGCCGCGGGTGCGCAGGCCGAGCGCTACCGGCCGAACGCCGTGATCCGGACCGGCGGCACCGGCTACGTCGAGAACGGCTGGGTGGGGCGGGAACTGGGCATCGGGCCGAGCCTGCGCCTGCGCGTCCTGGTGCCCACCCCGCGCTGCGCCGTGCCGACGCTGCGGCACGGACCGCTGCCGCGCAGCGCGGACGCCCTGCGGGTGCTCGCCGCGGAGAACCGCCTGGTGCCGCTGGAGGGCATGCCGGAGCTGCCCTGCGCGGGCGTGTACGCGCAGGTGCTGGCGCCGGGGCCGATCGCGGTGGGGGACGTCGTCACGCTGCGCTGAGGACGGGCCCGGTCAGGCCTCGTCCAGCACGGCCGCCAGCGCGTCCAGGAAGCGCGCGGTCGTCGGCTCGTCCCGGACGGCGATCCGCAGCCACTCCTCGCCGAGGCCCGGGAAGGTGTCCCCGCGGCGGACGGCGAAGCCGCGCGCCCGCAGCCGCTCCCGCACGGCGGCCGCGCCCGGCAGCCGGACCAGGACGAACGACGCGGCCGGTTCCCCGTGCACCCGGACGGAGGGGAAACCGGCCAGGCCCTTCAGCAGGTTCGCGCGCCACAGGGCGAGTTCGGCGGCGGCCTCCTCCGCCTCGGCCAGTGCCGCCGGCGTGCTGCACGCCTCGGCCGCGGCCAGCGCCGGGGTGGAGACCGGCCAGAGCGGCTGCGCGGCGCCGAGCTCCGCGATCAGCGGCGCGGGCCCGAGCACGTAGCCGATCCGCAGCCCGGCCAGGCCCCAGGTCTTGGTGAGGCTGCGCAGCACGACCACCCGGCCGGGCAGGTCCCGGGCGGCGGCGAGGGATTCGCGCTCGCCGGGCACGGTGTCCATGAACGCCTCGTCCACCACCAGGGTGCGCCCGGGGCGGGCCAGCGCGGCCACGGCGTCGGCGGGGTGCAGGACGGAGGTCGGGTTGGTCGGGTTGCCGAGGACGACCAGGTCGGCCTCCTCCGGGACGGCGCCCGCGGTGAGCTGGAAGCCGTCCGAGGGCGACAGGAGCGCCCGGTGCACGGCGTGCCCGGCGTCGCGCAGTGCCGCCTCCGGCTCGGTGAACTGCGGGTGCACGACGGTGATGTGACGTGGCGTCAGCACGCGCGCCAGCAGGACGAATGCCTCGGCGGCGCCCGAGGTGAGCAGCACCTCGTCCACCGGCCGTCCGTGCCGCGCGGCGACGGCCGCGCGCGCGGCCGTCTGGTCCGGATAGGCGGCCAGTTCGCCGAGCGTGGCGGCGAGGCGCTCGCGCAGCCAGGGCGGGGGCGTACCGGTGCGGACGTTGACGGCGAGGTCGACCAGGCCGAGCCCGTCGGCGCGCACCTCGGCGTCGCCGTGGTGGCGGAGGTCGGGTTCGGCTCGGGTCACGCGGGGTCTCCTTGGTGCTGTTCCCGGGGCGCGTCCCGGACGTCGAGGGGCAGACCGGGGACGCGCAGGACGTCGTACGCGCCGGGCGGCACGCTCAGCGCGGCGCCGTCGCCGAGGGCCACGAGGGCGACGTCGTGGCCGTGCGAGGCCAGGGTGGCGGCGGCCCCGGCGCTGTCGTCCGTCGCGATCCGCCGGGTGGCCGGGCGCAGCAGTCCGGCGGCCGCCGTGACCGCGTCCGGCGGGCCGACCACGGCCGAGACGCTCCGCAGCGCCTCCAGGGCGCGCGGCACGAGCAGGTCGTGCGGCCCGGGGCCGAGGCCGACCAGCGTCAGCCGTCCGCGCAGCGCCGTCCGCGCGATCGCGATCGTCGCGTGCGCCGACTTCCGCTTGGCGACGACGAGTTCGCCGCCGGGCGCGCTCGCCAGCGCCGCCGCCTCGGCGACGCTCGCGGTGCCGACCGCGGCGCCGACCGCGGCGGAGGGGTTCGGCACCGGGACGGTCGCGAGCACGTCCGCCGGGTGCTCGTCCACCGGTGTCCGGCCGAGGCACCAGCGGGCCCAGTTCACGGCCGGGTGGTCGCCCTTGCCGGCCACGGTGGCGATGCGGGCGATCGACTGGCGGGACAGTCCGGTCTCCCGCAGGACGTCCATGAGCAGCCGCATCGCCTCGGTGTCCTCGGTGCCGCTGCCCGCGCCGATGCCGAGGACGAGCGTGCGGGGGAGGACCGCGAGGTCGCTGTCGGGGTCGTCCGGGTCCCGCGGGTCGGGGATCCGCAGGACGGGTTCCTCCGCGGGTGCCGCTGTCGGGCCGCCGGTCCCGGTCCCGGGGGCGGCCTGCCGGGCCAGCTCGGCGAGCGCGGTCTCGCGCGGGTCCCGGCGGTCCGTGATCACCGGCTGGACGCCGAGCACGGCCGCCACCTCCCAGGCCAGCTCCGCGGTGGCGGGGTCGCTGCTCAGCGGGATCACGTACCGGCGCAGGGGGTCCACGCAGAGGAGGCCCTTGTCCTTGCTGCTCAGGTGGCCCGCGTAGTCGAACAGGCGGGCGGCCCCCGGGAGGGGTGCGAAGCAGATCACGTACTCGCACTCGACGAGCGCCAGCGTGATCGCCTCGGGCGGGCCGAAGCAGTTGCCGGCCGAGGCCCGGTAGACCTTGCTGCTGTCCGGCCAGGCGGCGTGCAGTTCGGCGGCGAGTGGCCGCAGCGACCCGTTGACGGCGACCAGCCCGATCACGTCCAGCTCCTCAGCTCGCTCCTTGACCAGGGTTTGACCCGGCTTCGGGCCGGCCCCGTCCGGACCCGCCCCGACGGCCAAAAGCCCAGGTGATCCCACCACGCCCGGCCGGAACGGGTCAATCGCCGGCGGCTGTGACGTCGGTGGGGCGGCCCGCGCGCGGGCGGCAGCTGTTCGTCTGTTCTTCACTTGTCTTGTGCGGTACACGACACCGCGGCGATCCTACTGTTTTCGGCGCTCAACCCCCATCAAGCCCGAAGCACATTCGACGCCCGGAGGACCCCCATGGCCTTCGCACGACTCCGTACCCCCGGCACTCCTCGCCGCCGCACCCTGACCGCGCTCGCCGCGGCCCTCGGCCTCTCGGCCGGTTCGCTCGGCCTGTGGGCCGCGACCGGCGACGCCGCGGCCGACACCGCCGCCGCCCTGCCGACGCCGGACCACATCGTGGTCGTCGTCATGGAGAACCACGCCTACTCGCAGGTGGTCGGCAGCTCCAACGCGCCCTACGTCAACAACACCCTCGTGGCCGGAGGCGCGACGCTGACCCAGTCCTACGCACTCACCCACCCCAGCCAGCCCAACTACTACATGCTGTTCTCGGGCAGCTCCCAGGGCGTCACCGACGACAGCTGCGTCGACGTCGGCACCATGCAGGCGCCCAACCTGGCCTCCGAACTGCTGGACGCCGGCCAGACCTTCGCCAGCTACAACGAGGGCATCCCCGGCGTCGGCGCCACCGACTGCCGCGTCGACAACTACGCGCAGAAGCACAACCCCTGGTTCGGCTTCGGCAACGTCCCGACCTCCAGCGCGTACGGCATGGACGCGTTCCCGGCCGACTTCACCACCCTGCCCAAGGTGTCGTTCGTCGTCCCGGACCTCTGCGACGACATGCACGACTGCTCGGTCGGCACCGGCGACTCCTGGATCCAGACCAACCTCGCCGCCTACGCGGACTGGGCCAGGAGCCACAACAGCCTGCTCGTCATGACCTTCGACGAGGACAACAAGCTCTCCGGCAACCGCATCCCCACCGTGGTCTACGGCGCGCACGTCGCCCCCGGCAGCAGCACCTCCACCAGCTACAACCACTACGACGTGCTGCACACGCTGGAGGACCTGGCGGGCCTCAGCGCGCACGCCGGCAACTCCGCGAGCGCGAACGACATCACCGGCATCTGGAACTGACGCCCGTGTACGTCGCGGAATCCCGCAGCTCGAAGGCCCCCGCCGCCCCGGCCGAAACGCCGGGGCGGCGGGGCGCCGCCCTGCGCGCCGTGCCCGGGGCCGTCATCGCCCTCGGCACCGTCAGCCTGGTCACCGACATCTCCTCCGAGATGGTCAGCGCCGTCCTCCCGCTCTACCTGCTGACCGGGCTCGGCCTCTCGCCGCTCGGCTTCGGGCTGCTGGACGGCATCCAGAACGGCTTCAGCGCGCTCGTCCGCCTCGCCGGCGGCCACCTCGCCGACCGGCGCGGCGCCGGCGGCGCACCCCGGCACAAGGCCGTCGCGGCCGTCGGCTACGGCCTGTCGGCGCTGTGCAAGCCGCTGCTGCTGTTCGCCCACACCGTGCCCCTGATCGGCGCCGTCATCGCCGTCGACCGCACCGGCAAGGGCCTGCGCACCGCCCCGCGCGACGCGATGATCTCGCTCGCCAGCGACCCCGCGCACCGCGGCCGGGCGTTCGGCGTGCACCGCGCGATGGACACGGCGGGCGCGTTGCTCGGGCCGCTCACCGCGTTCCTGGTGCTCCGCCTGGCCGGCGGCCCGCTGCTCGCCGACGGCGGCGAACGGCACGGCTACGACGCGGTGTTCACCGTCAGCGCGTGCGTCGCGGTGTTCGGCGTGCTGGTCCTGCTGCTGTTCGTGCCGAACCGGCTCACCGGCGACGAGCCCTCACGTGCCGCCCCCTCGCTGCGCGACGGCCTGCGGCTGCTGCGGCTGCCCGGGCTCCGGCGGCTCACCGTGTGCGCCGTCCTGCTCGGACTCACCACCGTCAGCGACTCGTTCGTCTACCTGCTCGTCCAGCGCCGCCTCGACCTGTCCATCACCCTGTTCCCGCTGCTGCCGCTCGGCACCGCCGCAGCCTTCCTCCTGCTCGCCGTGCCCATGGGCCTGCTCGCCGACCGGATCGGCCGCCGCACGCTGTTCCTCGCGGGGCACGGGCTGCTGCTCCTCGCGTACGGGCTGCTGCTCTCGCCGCTGCGCGGACTGCCCGCGGTGATCTGCGTGCTCGTCCTGCACGGCTCCTTCTACGCCGCCACCGACGGCGTCCTCGCGGCCGCCGCGGCCGATACCGTGCCCGCCGAGCAGCGCGGCGCCGGGCTCGCCCTCGTCGGCACCGGGCAGGCGCTCGCCCGGTTCGCCTGTTCGCTGCTGTTCGGCGCGCTGTGGAGCGCGACCGGCGGCTCCACCGCGCTCGCGTGGTCGGCGGGCGCGCTCGCCCTGTGCGTCGTCGGCGCGGCCGTCGTGCTCCGCGAACCCGCCCGTGAGGTGTCTTCGTGAACCAGCCCCTCCAGAACCAGCCGCTCCTCGACGAGCCCGTTCCGGACCGGCCCGTCCAGGGCCGGGCCCTCGGGAACCGGGCCAGGGTGCTCATCCTGCTGGTCGCCGTCCTGCTGCTCGGATCCGTCGGCACTGGCGCCGTCCTCCACGCCTCCGACCGCACCGCCCGCCGCGACCGGCCGCAGGCGGGCGGCCCGGCCGTCTCGTCCGGGACGGTGTCCCTCAAGGCCGCCCCGGACGGCCGACGGCTGGTGTTCCGCAACATGGCGTGGGGCCCGCACCGCGACGAGCTCACCACCGTCCCGGCCGACCGCGCCGACGGCCCCCGCACCGCCTCCGGCGTCAAGTGCCTGCGCTTCCACACGGCCGGCGGCACCGGCATCTGCCTCCAGGCCGAACACGGCGCCCTGGAGGACACCTACCGCGCCGTCGTCCTCGACGACCACCTCAAGGAGACGCGCTCCTTCCCGGCCGCCGGCATCCCCACGCGCGCCCGCGTCTCGCCCTCCGGCCACTTCGCCGCCTGGACCGTCTTCGTCAGCGGCGACTCCTACGCCGGCACCGACTTCTCCACCCGCACCTCGATCGTCGACGTCCGCGACGGGAACCTCCGCGAGAACCTGGAGACCTTCGACGTCATCAAGGACGGGCAGCCGTTCCGGGCGCACGACGTCAACATCTGGGGCGTCACCTTCGCCGACGACAACACCTTCTACGCGACCCTCGCCTCCGGCGGCACCACCCACCTCGTCCGCGGCGACCTCGCCGCCCGCACCCTCACCACCCTCCACGACGACGTCGAGTGCCCCTCGCTCTCCCCGGACGGCACCCGCGTCGCCTACAAGAAGCGCGTGCCCGGCCTGCCCGCCGACTCGCCGTGGCGGCTCTACGTCCTCGACCTCGCCACCATGACCGAGACCGCCACCGCCGAGCAGCGCAACATCGACGACCAGGCACTCTGGAGCGACACCGGCACCCTCCTCTACGCCCTCCCCGGCGACTACGGCGCCGACCTGTGGACCGTCCCGGCCGACGGCACCGGCGCCGCCCGGCGGGTCACCACGGCCGCGGTCGCCCCCGCGTACGTGGGGTGAGCGAGGGGGCGGCGGAGCACGTCGAGGAACTCTCGGCCGCGGTCCCTCGTCGAGCACGGTGACGGCTCGATCGAACGGGGGAGCGACAACGGTGGACGGAATCCCGCCCGAGCGCGTGGTCACCGACTCCTGGCCCGCCCTGCACGGCCGGCCGGTGCTGCGCCGCACCGTCGCCGTGAGCCTCGTGCTGCTCGTCTCCGTCGCGGCGGCCCTGCTCGTCCGGGGCATCAACACCCTCACCCTGGGCGGCGGCGGCCGCGAGACCGACCGCGACCGCGCCGAACGCCTGGCCGGCCTCCACCCGTCCCAGCACCCGGGCGCGGGCCGCGCCTTCGTGCCCGTCGGCTCCGTCTACACCCACGCGCCCGACGGGTCCGCCGTCGCGTACCTCCACTACCGCGTCGCGGGCGGCAAGGACGTCGGCCTCGCCGACTTCCTGCGCGCCTACGACCTGCCCGACCCGGGCCCCGCCGCCCCGCTCCCGCCCGACCTCTCCACGGCCCTCGGCGGCAACGAACCCACGACGGCCCCGGAAGTCCCCGAGCCGTCCCCGTCGGCGCCCGAACTCCCCGAGCCGTCCCCGTCGGCGCCCGAACTCCCCGGGCCGTCCCCGACGGTGACCACGGAGATGGCCCCGGCGGACTCGGCGCTCGTGCCCGCGGCCGTCGACGGGGACGGGGACGGGGACAGGGACGAGGACGACGACACCCCGCCGCCGCCCACTCCGACGGCGACCGCGACGGCAACCGCGACGGTGACCGTGAGCCCCGCGGCCACTCCGACGGTGGCTTCGGCCGCCCCCACCACGACCACCGGCCGCCGCATCTACGTCTCCACCATCCCCGGGGGCCTTCCCGGCGCCGCCGACATCTACGTCCGCGCCACCGGCTGACGCGTTCCTCTCCCGCCCCGACGCCGTGCCCCCGCCGAGCGGGCTCGGCGGGGGCACGGGACGTCAGCGGGCGGCTGGTGCCGCTTCGGGGGCCGGGTTCGTCGTCGCGGGCTTCGGGGCCGGGACCGGGATCGGGGCCGGGGCCGGCGCCGCGGGCTTCGGGGTGCGGGCCGGGGACTGGCCGGCCACCAGGGCGCCCAGGGCGATCAGCAGGCCCAGGACCTGCCACGGGGTGAGCGTCTGGCCGAGGACGACCAGACCGCCGATCGTCGCGACGACGGGGTTGATCAGGCCGAGGAAGGACGCCGGGCCGGCCCCCAGGCGCTCGATGCCGCGGAACCAGAGGACGTAGCCGAGCGCCGTGCCGAACAGCCCGAGGTAGGCGAACCCGGCCAGGTTGGTGGCGGTCAGCGCGGGCGGTGCGCCCTCGACGACGGCGGCGAGCGGGACGAGGAAGACCGAGCCGGCCAGGAGCTGCCACGCGGTCAGGTCGAGCATGGTGGCGCCCTCGGGACGGCCCCACCGGCGGGTGAGGACCGTGCCCATCGCCATCAGCCCGATCCCCGCGACCATCGCGGCGATGCCGACGCCGTCCAGCCGTGCGCCGCTCTTGAGGACGAGGAGCGCGACGCCGCCGACCCCGGCCAGTCCGGCCAGGACGGTCCGCCGCCCGGGCCGGATGCCGAGCACGCCGATCGAGAACCCGGCGACGAGCAGTGGCTGGATCGCCCCGATGGTCGCCGCGACCCCGCCGGGCAGGCGGTACGCGCCGACGAAGACGAGCGGGAAGAACAGCCCGATGTTGAGCATCCCGAGCACGGCCGCGCGCCCCCACCAGCGCCCCTTGGGCATTCTGCGCCCCATGAGCAGCAGGAGCAGCCCCGCCGGGAGGGCGCGGACGACGGCGAGCAGCAGCGGACGGCCCTCCGGCAGGAGCTGCGTGGTGACGAGGTAGGTCGTGCCCCAGGCGGCCGGGGCGAGGGCGGCGGTGGCGGCGATTCCCAGGCGGTTCCGGTCCATGGCGGGTTCCCCTCAACGTTGATTATCTGAACGTTGAGATAAATTGTGCGCCGAGGATCTGTGAACGTCAAGTATGTGAAGGTTAAGATAAACGGGTACGGACAGCGGCCGGAGGAGGCGGAGGCCATGCAGGAGCAGGTGCAGCAGCGCGACACCGTGGACGACATCGTCGACCAGTGGGCCCGGGCCCGCCCCGAGATCGACAGCGGCCCGATGGCCCTGATCGGCCGGCTGCGCCGCCTCAACCTCCGCGTCGACTCCGCCCTGCGCGAGTACTTCACCCAGCACGGCCTGGACACCTCGGAGTTCGACGTCCTCGCGACGCTCCGCCGGGCCGGCGAGCCGTACGAGCTGAACGCCCGCGCGCTGCTCAAGTCCGCGATGGTCACGTCGGGCGCGATCACCAACCGCGTGGACCGGCTGTCCGCGAAGGGCCTCGTCGAGCGGCACCCCTGTCCGGGCGACCGCCGGGCGGTCCTGGTCCGGCTCACCCCGGAGGGCAAGGAACTCGTCGACACGCTGCTGCTCGGCCACGTCCGGAACGAGGAGCGCCTCCTCGCCCCCCTCGACCAGGGCGAACGCACCCAGCTGGACGCGCTGCTGAAGAAGCTGCTCGTCGCCCACGGAGACGTCGAGCGGTTGTAGCGCCCCGGGCGGGACGACGTATCCAACCGATCCCCGGTCGCGTTAGACCCGGCACAACCGTGCCGGAGGAGAACGCCGATGAAGGACAGGACACCCAGAGACATCGCCGTCGACGACCAGCTCCGAGCCGCCGGCGCCGAGGGCAGGGAGTGGCTCATGGCCGCCGGCTGGGGTCCGCCGGTGACGATCCCGATCCAGCAGGCGGCCCGCTGGCAGCAGGAGGCCCGCGCCCGGATGCTCGCGGCCGAGGCCGACGACACCTGGACCTTCTGCGAACACCTCTGCGCCGGCGGCCCCCAGCCCGTCGTCGTCCACGCCGAGACCCCGGAACGGATGCTCTGCCGCGCCTGCTCCACCGCCGAACGCCCCACCCGCCGCTGCCTGGAATGCGGCCGCCCCGCCGCCTCCGCCTCCCCCGCCGACGGCCGCGAGGACGTCTGCATGGGCCCCGTGGCGATCTACACCCGCCTCCGCTGCCCCGCCTGCTACCAGGCCGACCCCCTCCACGGCACCTTCGCCGCCGGCTGGCCGTAGAGGGCCGGTGGGTGGGCGAGCTGCCTGGGGGCCGGGATCGGGACTGCCCTCCTCGCCGTCGGTCACGCCGGCCCCGGGCCCCCTATACTCCCTGTGCTCGATGAGGCTGGGGGAAGCATGCTGAACAATTTCTGGGTGGCTCTGCTCGCCTTGCTCGGCGCGGTGCTGGTGATCCGACTGGCGACGCTCCCACTGCTGGTGCGCGCTCAGGCGGCAATGCGCCGAAGGGCGTTGACGGCCCTCGGGGAGGACGCGGGCGCGGGCGCCCCGGGCGGCATCGGGGCGGCCATCGGTGATGCCGCCGTCACCGTGCTGACCGCGGCCGGGGTGGTGGCCGTGACCCCCGCGATGTTCGTCTTCGGCGACAGGCTGCTCGTGCGGCCGTTCGACACGGCCAACGCGCGGTACATCTCCTTCGAGGTGCACCTGGCCGTTCACCTGGCCAGGACCTGGTACATCACGGTCTTCGTCGTGTGCCTGGTGCTCTGGCTGGGGCTCTCCTACCTGACCCAGCGCAACGTGCTGGCCACCGGCCTGCCGCAGCAGGCGTGGCGCTCCAGGCGGACTCAGCTCCGGGTCGTCGGACTGCTGGTCCTCCGTGCCGTGCTCGCCGTGTTCGTCCTGCCGGTGATCCTGGTCCCGGCCGCGCTGGTCTTCCAGATCGTGGCCGTGATCACGAGTCGCCGGCCCAAGCCCGTCGGCACCGGTGCGGCACAGCAACCGCCGCTGAACCCGTACGGAGCGACCGTGCCGCCGCAGCAGGGGTACGTTCCGACGCAATACGTTCCCCCGGCCCCGCAGTTCGCCCCGCCCGCCCCCGCGACTCCGCCGACCCCGCCGGCCCCGCCCGTCCCGTCCGTCGGGCAACCGCTGAGCTCCCACGAGCCCCGCGTCATCGGCGGCTACCAGCTCCTAGGCCGGATCGGCTCCGGCGGCATGGGCACGGTGTACCTCGCCCAGCGGCAGGGCTCCGCGACGCAGGTCGCGCTCAAGACCATCAACCTCGAACTCCTCGACGACGCCGAGCTCCTGCGCCGTTTCCAGCGCGAGTCCGAGGTGCTGGCGATGGTCCCGGGCGCCTACACCGCCCGGGTGCTCGACTCGGGCGTGGACCAGGGCCGCCCGTACCTCGCCATGGAGCTGCTGGACGGCCGCCCGCTCGACGTCCACCTGCGCGAGCAGGGGCCGATCCGCTCCGCCGAGGCGCTGCGCGCCCTGGCGCTCGCGCTGGCCGTGGCGCTGTCCGGGGTGCACCGGCTGGGGCTGGTGCACCGGGACCTCAAGCCGGCGAACATCATGCTGACGACGGCCGGTCCGCGCCTGCTCGACTTCGGCATCGCGGCGATCGTGGACGGCACCCGGCTCACCATGACCGGCGGCGGGCCCGGCACCCTCACGTACATGGCGCCGGAGCAGTTCGGCGACGAGCGGGTCGGAACGGCCGCCGACGTGTGGGCGTGGGCGTGCTGCGTGGTGTGCGCGGCGCACGGCGCGAGCCCGTTCGCGGCGACCAGCACGGGAGCGGTGATCCGCCGGATCGTGGAGACCGGGCCCGAACGGGCCGCGGTGGCGGCGGTCCGGGACCTCGACCCGGGGCTCGCCGCCGTCGTGACCCGCGCCCTGGCCATCGACCCCGCGCAGCGCCCGGCGGACGGGGCGGCGCTGCTGGCCGCGCTCGCGGCGGCCCAGCGGGAGGCCCGGCAGGCGGCCCCGGACCCGGCGGCCGTCCACGACCAGATCACCCGGGGCTGGCAGACCCTGGCCCTCTGACGGCTAGTGCCGTGGACCTGTCCGGCCACGGCACTACGGCGCGACCGTCACCACCGGCTCGTGCCGGACCGGGAAGTTGACCGAGCTCGCGATGAAGCAGGCCCGGTGCGCGTCGGCGTGCAGGGCGAGCGCCTTCTCGACCATGCCCTCGGACGCGACCTCGATCCGCGGGTGCAGCACCGCCGAGGTGAAGTGCCCGCCCTCGGGCGTCTCGGCCATCGTGCCGACCGGGTTGTCGACGTACGAGGTCACGACGACGCCGTTGACGGCGCACAGGTGCAGGTACCAGAGCAGGTGGCACTGCGAGATCGACGCGAGGAGCAGCTGCTCGGGGTTCCAGCGGGCCGGGTCGCCGCGGAAGGCGGGGTCGGACGAGCCGGGGATGGTCGGCCGGCCGTCGGCGGCGACGTCGTGGTCGCGGCCGTAGGAGCGGTAGTCGCCGGTGCCGGTGCCCCGGTTGCCGGTCCAGGTGACCTCGGTGGTGTACGTGTGCAGCTTGGGCATGTGCGAGCCTCTCCGGACGGTCCTGGCGGACAGTCAATCGCACCCGGGGAGGTGGCCGAGGATGATTCGGGCGCAGCCGACCGCATCCGTCCGGGACGTGTCCACTTCCACGTCGTACGTCACACCCACGTGCACCGCCTCCGCCTGCGCCGCGGCCATCCCGGCGGCCCGGTCGCCGCGCGCCGCCTCCCGGGCGCTCGCGACGGCGGCGTCGCACCGCACGCCGACCCAGAGCACGTCCAGGCCGTCCAGCGCCGCCCGCCACCGCCGCTGCGAGGCCGCGCCGCCGAGGAACACCTCGTCGACGACGATCCGGGCGCCGGCCCGCGCCATCGCCGCGACCCCGGTCGTCCAGGCCGCGTCGAGCGCCGCGAACGCCGGTCCGACGCTCACCACGCCGTCGGCGTCCTCGCCCCCGCCGTCCGGGCCGCCGATGCCGCCGATCCCCTCGCCGCCCTCGCGCAGCCGTGGCGGCAGCGCGTCGACCAGGGTGTCCGTGCCGAGGTGCAGCCACGGCTCCGGCAGCAGCTCCTGGAGGTGGCGCGCGATGCTCGACTTGCCAGAGCTGGAGCCACCGTTGAGGACGACGACGTTCAGCGCGAACCCCCGTAGGCCGCCGCCGCGCCCGCGAAGGACGTGGCGAGTTCCGGGGTGCCGGCCCAGTGCAGGTGCAGGTACGACGCGTGGACGTTGCCGTCGGCGAAGCCCTCGGTGCGGGGTCCGGTGGGCAGGCGCCACCCCCAGGCGGGGTGGTCGCCGCTGGCCGGCTCGCAGACCGTGCGGTGGAACTCGTGGCCGCGCAGCCGGGTGCCGGCCGGGCCGAGCGGGGAGTCGTGCAGGGCGACGGCCTCCCGGTAGCCGAGGGTGAGCCGTTCGGTCATCCTGGCGGTGGTGTCGAGCACGCCGCACATCGGCTTCCCGTCCAGCTCCCGCCCCAGGTAGAGCAGTCCGGCGCACTCGGCCGCGATCGGACCGCCGGAGGCGGCGAACTCCCGGATCGCCGAGCGCAGTTCCGCGTTCCCGCTCAGCTCCCGGACGTACAGCTCGGGGAAGCCGCCGCCGATGACGAGCCCGGCGGTGCCCTCGGGCAGCCCGGAGGCGTGCAGCGGGTCGAACGGGACGACCTCCGCCCCGGCGGCGCCGAGGAGTTCGGCGTTCTCGGCGTAGGAGAAGGAGAACGCGGCGCCGCCCGCCACGGCGATCCGGGGCCGGCCGGCGACCGGCGCGACCTCGGCCGCCGGGTCCCACGGCTCGGCGTCCAGGGCCGGTGCGGTCCGGGCCAGCGCCAGCACCGCGTCCAGGGCCACCGAGGCGGCGACGAGGTCGCCCATGTCCGCGACGGCCTTCAGGGCCTCCGCCGACCGCTCCACGGCCGGGATCAGCCCGAGGTGGCGCGAGGGCGTCGCGACGGCCGTGGAGCGGCGCAGCGCGCCCAGCACGGGCACGCCGGAGCCCTCCTCCAAGGCCTCGCGCAGCAGGTGCTCGTGGCGGTCGGAGGCGACCCGGTTGAGGATCACCCCGGCGAGCCGCACCTCCGGGTCCCAGGAGGCGAAGCCGTGCACCAGCGCGGCCACCGAACGGGACTGCGAGCTGCCGTCCACCACGAGCACCACCGGCGCGCGCAGCAGCTTGGCGACGTGCGCGGTGGACGCCAGCTCCCCGCGCCCCGACGCCCCGTCGAACAGCCCCATGACGCCCTCGACGACGGCGACGTCGGCCCCGGCCGCGCCGTGCAGGAACAGCGGCGCGATCCGCTCCGGCCCGCACAGGAAGGCGTCCAGGTTGCGGCCCGGTCGCCCGGCGGCCAGCGCGTGGTAGCCGGGGTCGATGTAGTCCGGGCCGACCTTGTGCGGGGAGACGGCGAGCCCGCGGGCGGCGAGCGCGGCGATCAGGCCGGTGGCGACGGTGGTCTTGCCCGCGCCCGAGGAGGGCGCGGCGACGACGAGGCGGGGGATGCTCAAGGAATCACCATTCGATGCCGCGCTGGCCCTTGCGGCCGGCGTCCATGGGGTGCTTGACCTTGGTCATCTCGGTGACGAGGTCGGCGAAGCCGGTGAGCGCCTCGGGGGCGTACCGGCCGGTGATGACGACGTGCTGGCTGCCCGGCCGGTCCTCGAGCACGGACACGACCTCCTCCGGGTCGACCCAGCCCCAGTGCATCGGGTAGGTGAACTCGTCGAGCACGTAGAAGCGGTAGGTCTCGGCCGCGAGGTCGCGCTTGACCTGCTCCCAGCCCTCCTTGGCGGCGGCCTCGCTGTCCATCTCCATCTCGCTGGAGCGCTGGATCCACGACCAGCCGGAGCCCATCTTGTGCCAGTCGACGGTGCCGCCCTCGCCGGAGGCACCGAGGACGCGCAGCGCGTTCTCCTCGCCGACCTTCCACTTGGCGGACTTCACGAACTGGAACACCCCGACGGACCAGCCCTGGTTCCAGGCCCGCAGCGCCATGCCGAACGCGGCCGTGGACTTGCCCTTGCCGGGGCCGGTGTGCACGGCGGTGATCGGCTGCGTGCGGCGCTGGCGGGTCGTCAGGCCGTCGTCGGGAACGCTCTCGGGAACACCCTTGGGCATGCTGCTCAGGCCGCCTTTCGCATGGTGGTTGCACGGTTGTCGCGACTGTCGCGGACGAGCGAGGCGACGCCCTCGGCGCGCAGTTCGTCCAGGGTGACGGCGGTGCCGCCGAGGTGTCCGGCGAGGGTGCGGGCGAGGCCGAGCCGGACGGGGCCGGACTCGCAGTCCAGGACGACGCTCGCGACGCCCTGGGCGGCGAACAGCCCGGCGGCGCGCCGGGACTGCGCGAGCGCGTCGCGGCCGCCGGTGGCCCGTCCGTCGGTGACGACGACGACCAGCGGGCGGCGGGCCGGGTCGCGCAGCCGCTCGATCCGCAGCACCTCGTGGGCGCGCAGCAGGCCGGCGGCCAGCGGGGTCCGGCCGCCGGTGGGCAGCGACTCCAGCCGGGCCGCGCCGACCTCGACGGACGAGGTGGGCGGGAGCGCCAGCTCGGCGCCCGCGCCGCGGAAGGTGATCATGCCGATCTTGTCGCGCCGCTGGTAAGCGTCCATCAGCAGCGACAGCACGGCGCCCTTGACGGCGGTCATCCGCTGCCGGGCGGCCATCGAGCCGGAGGCGTCGACGACGAACAGCACCAGGTTGGACTCGCGGCCCTTGCGCACCTGCTCGCGGAAGTCGTCCTTGCGCAGCACGAGCGCGGCGCCGGCGCGCCCGCGCGCCACCTGGTGCGGCGCGGCGGCCTGGAGGGTGGCGGTCAGGTGCAGGCGGCTGAGGGCGCCCTGGGGGCGTCGCGCGCGGACGGTGTACCCGCTGTCGGTCTCGGCGGGGGAGCGGCGGCCCTGCGCGCCGTGGCCGGTGCCGCGCACGGCGAACAGCCGGGTGCGGTACGGGTCGCCGGCCGCGACCGGCGCCGACTCCCGCGCGGGGGCGGGGTGCTGGGCTGGGACGGGCTGCTGCTCGGGGAGGTCCGGGGCGGCGGCGTCGGAGGCGGCGGCCTCCGGGGCCTGCGGACCGCTCTCGGGCTCGGGCGCGCCGCCGCCGTCCGGGCCGGGGCCGCCGTCGTCGCCGGGGCCGGGGCCGTCGCCGTCCGGGTCGTCGCCGTCACCGTCACCGTCGGTCCCGGGGGAGTCCTCCGGGGAGTCCTCGGGCTGCGCGTGCTCCTCCAGCGTCCGGTCCAGCTGCTCCTCGTCCAGTCCGGGCGCGTCGAACGGGTTGCGGCGGCGCCGGTGCGGCAGCGCGAGCTGGGCGGCCTTGCGGACGTCCTCCTCCAGCACCTCCGTGCGCCCGTCCCACGCGGCCAGCGCGACGGCCGTCCGCGCCATGACGATGTCGGCGCGCAGCCCGTCCACCTCGAACGCGGCGCACACGGCGGTGATCTGCCGGAGCGCCACGTCGGTGAGCTCGACCTTGGGCAGCAACTCCCGTGCGGCGGTGATCCGTTCGGCGAGCGCCCGCTCATCGTCGGCGAACCGCGCCGCGAAGCCGGCCGGGTCCGCGTCGTAGGCGAGCCGCCGCCGGACGACCTCGGCGCGCTCGGCCGGGTCGCGCGTCGCGGCGATCTCCACGGTCAGGCCGAAGCGGTCGAGCAGCTGCGGCCGCAGCTCGCCCTCCTCCGGGTTCATCGTGCCGACCAGCAGGAACCGGGCCGCGTGCCGCACCGAGACGCCCTCGCGCTCGACGTAGGAGCGGCCCATCGCGGCGGCGTCCAGCAGCAGGTCGACGACGTGGTCCTGGAGCAGGTTCACCTCGTCGATGTAGAGCACCCCGCGGTGCGCCTTGGCGAGCAGTCCGGGCTCGTACGCCTTGACGCCCTCGGCGAGCGCGCGCTCCAGGTCGAGCGAGCCGACGATCCGGTCCTCGGCCACGCCGACCGGCAACTCGACCAGCTGGGACGGCCGTTCGCTGCTCCCGGAGGAGGCGTGCGGTCCGTCCGGGCACTGCGGGTCGGGCGCGGCCGGGTCGCAGGAGAAGCGGCAGTCGTCGACGGTGGCGATGGACGGCAGCAGGCCGGCCAGCGCGCGGACCATCGTCGACTTGGCGGTGCCCTTCTCGCCGCGCACCAGCACGCCGCCCACGGCCGGGGAGACCGCGTTCAGCAGCAGTCCGAGCCGCAGGTCGGTCATCCCGACGACCGCGGTGAACGGGTAGCGGACGTCACTCATGCGTTGCCAGCCTCCTCAGGCGCACCGGGCGGCAGGAACGGCAGCGTTCCGGCCGCCGGCACCCCGCCCTCGATCAGCTTCCACAGCGCGTCGGTGTCCGCGTGCTCCTCGATCAGGTCCCCCAGGCGGTCCAGCCGGGCCTCGCGCGCCTCGGCGAACGAGGTGTCCGGCGCCGGGACGAACGCGCGGCCCGCCAGCGCGGCCACCTCGCGCAGGAACTCCCGGCGGAACCCGTCGTTCTCCAGCGCGCCGTGCCAGGTCGTGCCCCACACCGAGCCCACCCGGCATCCGTCCAGGAAGGGCTCCCCGCCGTCCACGGCGACCACCCCGTGGTGGATCTCGTAGCCCTCGACGCGGTGCCCGTAGGCCTCGCCGACCGGCCGGGCGAGCACCTTCTCCACACCGAACCGCACGCGCGTCGGCAGCAGGCCGAGCGCGTCGACGGCACCGGCCTTGGACTCGACGTCGTCGACGATCGAGCCCGCCAGCATCTGGTAGCCGCCGCACACACCGAGGACCGGCAGCCCGGCCGCCGCCCGCGCCCGCAGCGCCGGCTCCAGCCCGCGCTCGCGCAGCCAGGCGAGGTCGGCCACGGTGGCCCGGGTGCCGGGCAGCACGACGAGGTCGGCGTCGGCGAGCTCCTCCGGCCGGGTCGCCCAGCGGACGAGCACGCCGGGCTCCTGCGCCAGCGCGTCCAGGTCGGTGAAGTTCGACAGCCGGGGGAAGCGCACCACGGCCACCCGCAGCACGTCCGCCCCGAGCGGCCCGCGCCCGTCGACCCGGTCCACGACCGTCGACAGGTCCAGCGAGTCCTCGGCGTCCAGCCACAGCCCCGGCAGCATCGGCAGCGTGCCGAGCACCGGACGGCCGGTCAGGCCGTGCAGCATCTCCAGACCGGGCGCCAGCAGCCGGGCGTCCCCGCGGAACTTGTTGACGAACCAGCCGGCCACGTGCCGCTGGTCCTCCTCGGACAGCAGCGCCAGCGTCCCGTACATCGCCGCGAACACGCCGCCCCGGTCGATGTCGCCGACCACGACGACGGGCAGCCGGGCGGCCGTCGCCAGGCCCATGTTGGCGATGTCCCGGTCGCGCAGGTTGATCTCGGCGGGCGAGCCCGCGCCCTCGCACACCACCACGTCGTACCGGCGGCGCAGGTCCGCCAGGCATTCCAGGGCGCGCTCCAGCAGGACGGGCTTGCGCTCGCGGTAGTCCAGCGCGCCCACCTCGGCGACCGGCCTGCCGAGCAGCACCACCTGGCTGCGGCCGTCCGCGCCGGGCTTGAGCAGCACCGGGTTCATCGCCGCCTCCGGCTCCACCCGGGCGGCCTGGGCCTGCATCGCCTGGGCCCGGCCGATCTCGGCGCCGTCGGCCGTCACGAACGAGTTCAGCGACATGTTCTGCGCCTTGAACGGCGCCACCCGGACGCCCCGGCGGGCCAGCCACCGGCAGATGCCCGCCGTGACGACGCTCTTGCCCGCGTCCGAGGTCGTCCCCGCGACCAGCAGCGCGTTGGTCATGCCCTTCCCCTCCTCAGCAGCGATCGCAGCAGGACGTGCCCCGCGACCGTCGTACCCAGCGCCAGCGCGCCCACCCGCCGCGACAGCGCGCAGGCCCGCTCGATGTCGTCCACCGTCACCGGCCGCAGCTCCGCGCCCAGCACCGGCCGGTGCTCGACGCGCTCGCCGTACTGCAGCGTGCCGCCCAGCCGCACGCCCACGGCGCCCGCGAACGCCGACTCGGCCTGCCCCGCGTTCGGGCTCGGATGCGCCGAACCGTCCCGCCGCCACACCCGCCAGGCCGTCCGCGGCTGCGGCGCGGCGGCCACCGTCAGCAGCGCCGTCAGCCGGGCGCCCGGCCAGCCCGCCACGTCGTCCAGCCGGGCCGAGGCCCAGCCGAACCGGGCGTGGCGCGGCGAGCGGTGACCCACCATCGCGTCCAGCGTGTTGACGGCGCGGAAGGCCAGCAGACCGGGCGTGCCGGCGAGGGCGCCCCAGGCCAGCGCGTTCACGACGGCGTCCGCGGTGTTCTCGGCCACCGACTCCACGACGGCGCGGGCGATCTGCTGCCCGTCCAGCGCGCTCGGGTCGCGCCCGCACAGGTGCGGCAGCCGCTCCCGGGCGGCGGGCAGGTCGCCCGCGGCCAGCGCCCGGCCGATCGTGCGCGCCTCCCGGGTCAGCGAGGTGCCGCCGAGCACCGTCCAGGTCGCGGCGGCGGCCAGCGCGGCCCGCCCCAGCGGCCGGCGGCCGGCCGTCCGCTCCAGCGCCACCGCGCCCGCCGCGACGGCGCCCACGCAGAGCGTCGTGTACGCGGCCCCGGTGGCCCGGTCGTCGCGCCACATCCGGCGCTCCAGGCGGGTCGCCGCACCGCCGAAGACGGCCACCGGGTGGCCGCGGCGCGGATCGGCGTAGCGGGCGTCCGCCAGGTAGCCCGCGACGGCGCCGACCGCGAAGGCGGCGGCGCGGGTCAGCGGGCGCACGACGGAGGGGGACAGGGGAGGGCTCGGCGGGTCGGGGCAGCCTGCATCGCGTGCGAGTCCTCACTCAGGGTCCGCGCCCTGGATCGACGTACCGGGGGCGAGAGTCTCCTGGCTTCCGGGTCGAACGCACCCCCGGAGCCTTCCAGCAGCACGTCAGCGAAGACTGACGGTCCGCCGTGGCGTCGTTCCGGCCGTGCTCCCCGGTGACAGTGGCGGGACCGCGCCGGACTCGCACCGGCTTCCTCTGCATGCCTCCGTTTGGCCCTGGGATCCCATCACGCGGCCGAACCGGGAGTCAACCGAGGTCACGGAGGGGTTGGTCACACGCGGGAGGCCCGGCGCGCGCCCCCGAACGCCCCCGTCACTACCTCCGAGTACTGCCGCCGCAGGGGCATGACATCCTGTGCGATCCTCCAGCGGTCCGCGCGCGCCCTCCCCGGCGCTTCGTGCGTTCGGCGGCTGGGGGCCCGTTCGTACCGGCCCTAGCGTTCGTTCACATGCGACGAAGACAGCCTCCGCCCGCCCTGCCCCCGGTGCCGTTCTCGCCCGCCGCGGCCCGCGCCCACCGCGCCGGGCTCGGCCTGACCCCCGAACAGGTCGCCGGCGGCATGGCCGCGCACGGCGTCCGGCTGCTGCCCACGCACGTCATCGCCTGGGAGAGCGGCGAGCTGCGCCCCACCGAGGAGGAGTTCATCGCCCTCGCCCGCGCCCTGTGGTGCCCGCCCGCGCAGCTCATGGGCACCCGCCCGGCCCGCCTGCGCGACCACCGCGTGGCCCGCGAACTGAGCCAGGACACCGCCGCCCGTCGCATCGGCGTCGCCCTGCGCGTCTACCAGGAGGCCGAACTCACCGGGACGTGGGACGGCGACGAGGAGCGGACGCACGCGCTCGCCCAGGTGCTCGGACTGCGGCTCACCGAACTCGTCGAGGTGACCGGCCGCGGCGCCGAGCTCGACCAGCGGCTGCGCAGGTGCGTGGACGGCCGCTGGCAGCCCCACCTGCGGGCGGTCGCGCGGCTCGTGCCGGTCCACGAGGACGACCTCGCGACCGTCCTGACGGCCCTGCACCAGGAGCACCAGGTGTCCTCCCCGCACTGGGGCGCCGCGACGCCCACCCTGCCCCCGCGCGACCGGCCCCTGGCCCCGCGCTTCTGGGAACTCCTCGGCCGCCTCCACACGGAGATCCCGGTCTGACCCGTCCCGGCCGCCCCGTCCCCGTCTCCCACCCCCACCCCGTCCCCGCCTCGGCCTCCCGCCTCCCCGCCCTCCGCAGGAGCCGCCCCCCCCCCCCCGCCCCCCGACAGACCCAACCCCACGCCCCCCCACCCCCCCCCCCCGGCACATGTGCCCACCCCCAGCACAACTAGGGGGTCGC